>JAFGNV010000137.1 GCA_016926805.1 Anaerolineae bacterium | reverse complement strand
GACGGTTACTGTATGACTTAAACTCTACGATATGCTGCCCTTTGAAATTGGACCAAAACTATACTATGGTCCGCTGTCGTGTCGCACGTAGTGATGGCTTGAGCCTCA
The DNA here is from genome assembly GCA_016926805.1 of Anaerolineae bacterium. Classification (GTDB taxonomy): domain Bacteria; phylum Chloroflexota; class Anaerolineae; order 4572-78; family J111; genus JAFGNV01. The sequence goes on along the minus strand of JAFGNV010000137.1, from coordinate 24,269 downwards.
TAACCACTGATGCAGTTTTACAAAATAGTTCGGTAGAAACGTCATTCTGAACGAAGCTTGGAAGCGCAGCGGCTGAAGCGGAGTGAAGAATCTCCTAATCACACCTCCTGCAATCGCGGTGTCGGGGACTCTTCGCTTCCTCTGGTTGCTACTAATGACATAGAATGTCTTTGTAGGATTGGCGACCTGACAGGTTTTTGAAACCTGTCAGGTGTGGCTCCCTCAGAGTATCATTACCGAAGTAAATTATTCGTCTTCATAAGCAATTACTATAGACACAATGTCTTTTAGTGATAGCCTTTGAGACCGATCAAATTTTAAAGCAAACCTCTCAAACGCCCGGCTATACACCTAACCGGGCGTTTTTTGTTTTTGCCAAGTTGATATACAATCGATGGCCAGACAAGAGGAGATCAGCGTTGATGTTTGATTTAATTGCCTTTGATGCCGATGATACGTTGTGGCACAACGAGCCACTGTATGCCAAAGCCCAGGACAAACTGGCGGATTTGCTGGCCAGCTACGCCGACAGTGACACCGTTATCCAACGTCTCTACGAAACCGAAGTGAAAAACCTCGGATACTATGGTTACGGCATCAAAAGCTTCACCCTGTCGATGATTGAAACCGCCATCAAGCTGACCAACGGCCGGATACCGGGAGTGGAGATTGAAAAAATTATTGGTTTTGCCCAAGACATGCTGGCCCACCATACCCAACTGTTAGAACATGTCGAAGAAACCATCGGCGTCCTGGCTCAATCATACCCGCTCATGATTATCACCAAAGGTGATCTGCTAGACCAGGAGGTCAAGCTCTCGCGTTCTCGTATCGGCAATTATTTTCAGCACATCGAGATTGTCAGTAATAAAACCGAGGCCATCTATGCTAACCTGCTAACCCGGCACAAAATTGAGCCGCAACGTTTTTTGATGGTAGGCAACTCATTAAAGTCCGACATCCTGCCGGTAATTGCCCTCGGTGGACATGCCGTGTACATTCCTTATCATGTCACCTGGGCCCACGAAATCATCGAGCCTCAGCCGGGAGAGCACAACGGCTATTATGAGTTAGAGCATATCGGGCAATTAGCCGGACTGATTGAGGAGTTAGGCCGTGGTTAGGCTACTTGGCTCAAAACTCATCCTAAGTTTCTGCCTGGCCCTTCTCCTTGCCGGGCAATGCCAACCAACTCTCCCCCCAACCATTGAAGTAGCCACCCCTACCCCGGTTCTCGTCCCTCCCATCCAACCCGGCGATGGTTCCGATCTGATTGACCGATTACTGGAAGAGGGAGTTATCCGAGTTGGAATCTGGGTGTGGCCGGGGGCCGAATTCTCACCCCCTGCTTTTCGCGGCTTCTCCAATGCGGCTACCGGCGGCGCCCTCAACGGCTTTGAAGTTGACCTGGCCCACCACATCGCCACCGGCCTGGGTCTGGAATTGGAACTCGTCGAAGCCTATCCCCCGGTGCTTGCCAGCGGGAAGTGGCAGGGCGAGTGGGATATTGCTATTGCCTCACTCACGCCCTTTGATCAGTCGCCAGAAATTTTAACCTTTTCCCAACCCTATAGTTACGTGCCTCTGGGCGTGTTAATTCCGGCTAATGAAAATGAAATCCAAACCTTTGCTGATCTGGCCAACAAAAAGGTGGGAGTGCTGGAACACAGCGCCTGCCAGCAACTTCTATCACCGGCAGGCCAAACCCTGACCGTGGCGGGACAATCGCTCTTACCCCAAGCTCCCCCCGCTATTCAATCGATTCCTCTTAGCAATCTCTTAACCGCCATCCATCACCTGGGCGAACCGGAAGGTGAGGGTGAAACACAGGTTCAGGCTCTCTTTGGACCAACCCCCATTTTCCAGGAGGCAATTAAAAGTGGCCTGCCAGTTAAACTGGCACCTCAGGCCAACAATATCGGGCTACAGCCCCTGGCGATTGCCATCGTTCCCCAGGATGAATTAGCCACCAACCGGCTGGTATCAGAAATCAACAAAATCCTGACCCGCCTCCGGCACCAGGGGACCCTGGCAGAAATTTATCTCCGCTGGTACGGGCAAGATTTGAGCCACCCCCAACCAATAGCAGGCTACAAATACAGTGAATGGTGAAAAAGACGACTTGCTTGACATATTTGAACACCTTTGTTATTGTACAATTTCAATACTTCTTCGCCCAGGTCACAGGTCAGCCTTAACTGGTCATCGTTCAGAATTTCGGCTTGCAGGTTAAAACGCTTGACAATCTTTTTCTTTTCCTCAAAGGTACGTTCTCTCTTTTCGCCATCTTCCAGCAAACTATCAGCCAAATTATAGTCAAACTCTCTTGCTGCTTGTTGTTGGTTTTTTGGCAGATTATCAGCACTAACCACAACGTCAAAAAAGACGCCTTCTTTCTTTCGCTCCACGTAGTACTTATAAAACTCAATAGATACCTTGCAGGTTTCCAATTCCTCTTTAACTTTGTCGCGCCTAACCTGGTATTCCTTCATTTCTTCTTCTAGCTCATTCTTGTATGGTAGCAGCTTGGATTGTCCAAAGTCGTCGCTGGCCAGGTAGGAACGGATGAGTTTATCATACCGTTTACCAAGTTCTTCTAAATAATGCTCTAATGGGTAAAGTTTATCGGTAAGTTGTTTGATTTCTCTTTCTCTTTCCTCGACATAATTCTGCAATTTTTCGTCTAAAGTATCACTGGTCAATAAATTTTCTAGCCAGTTCCACGCCAATTCGTCAACCAAGTTGGCTCCGACTGCGGATTGCTCACAATAATTTTTTGTGATCTTTCTATGGCCAGGACAACGATAAGATAGATACAAATTGCCGGAAGGGTTTTTGTGACTTGACCCTGACATACTGTAACCACAATGGCACTTAATCCTACCGGCCATCAGGTAATCATACTTGGCTCTACGTCCTGCCTTGTTTTGAGTAAGTTTGACTTGGGCTAATTCCCAAGTTTTGCGAGAAACAATGGCCGGTATTTCTACCTCGATACAATTACTTTCATCATGCGTAAATGCCTTGATTATCTTTTTCCCATTTTCGCCATAGTACTTTTTCGCGCCTTTTTTGCCATAACGCCACAGTCCACAATACGTTTCACTTCTCAAAATGTTAGCCACGTTAGAAGGATACCATTGGGTAACAATTCCCCTGTACCGTTTCCTGTTGCGTAGTTGGGCATAGGTCGGTATTTTTTCATCATTAAGTCTTTGGGTGATAGCATGAACAGATAGCCCATCTTCGACATACCACCTAAAAATCATCTCAATTATTTTTGCTTCCTCCTCCACAATTACTGCGTGAAAAATTCCCCTTTCGTCCTTCTTTGCCATATAGCCAAAAGGTGCATTGCCGCTAACAATAAAACTTCCCTTGTGTTCAATTCGTTTTCGTTTGCCGTTTATCATCTGCTTAACAATATCAGCGCGTTCCTTTTGGGCCAAAAGATAGTGAATACCTTTGATAAAGTCGCCGTCCGAGTCATCTGTAAAATGCTGCCAAACAAACTCAAGCTTGACGTTGTACTCTGTTAATTGGTACTCGACAAAATTGGCCTTGAATCTATCGCGGGCAAACCGTTTTACATCTCTTACAAGTAAAATGTCATATAGCCCTTGTCTGGCATAATCAATGGCCTTTTGTATTTCTGGCGCGAAAAGTTCAGCCCCACTAACGCCCTTGACATCTTCCTTTAACACATCAAAAATATCCCAACCTTTTTTATTTGCATGTTCTGTACAGTCTTTTTCTTGATATGTCAAACTGTCCCGGTCGGTATCATCGCCAGAAGTGCGACAATAAATTAAACATCTGGTCATCAGTTTACCCCTTCTCATCCGGCTCTTCGAGAGCCAATAACAAACCTTCGTTCATATTGCCATAAGTACTTAAAATTTCCTCTATGGTCATTATCGGCAAAAAGATTACTTTTTCGCCATCGGTCAAAATCAGGTCATCGCCGCACCTTGCCCCATACGTGCTGTTGGGGTTCAATTCTACGTCGCCGTTCATCGTTTTACGTCCTCTCTGACTCTGGCATCCCTTATCGGCACACCGAACTTGGCTAACACGTCTTTAACCTTGCCGTTGTTGTACCCGTTCTGTTGTCCGTAAACGTCCTGCGCTATCTGGCTGACACCCGTCCCATGCCCGTACAATTCCAAAATTTGGGCCTCTAACTCGTTGGGTTCTATAGCAGTGTCCAGAATGTCGGGTATGGTAAAATAAGGTTGCGGGTAGAACTTGCCCGGTAGCCTTGCAGTTACTTCGCCTTGACCATAGTCGATGGTTGCCCGGTATTCGCCATTTGCCAGAGACAGGCGCACCAAACAAAACCCGTCTCTCAAGTCGCCCTTGCCGTCGAGGCCCAGGCTAGCCACACGCTCAGAGTGTGAGCCAACGTAGATACTAAAAGCGGCCTTGCGGCTTTCGGTAAGCAAGCGTACCATCACCTGCTTGGCGTTGTCCACTTGATAGGCTATCGACATCCATTCGTCAATAATGACGGTTAAGGGGGGATGCTGCCCTTCCAGAATTGCGCCAATGGCTATGTCCTGATACCGTTCTACCATCGTGGCTACCAGCTTATCCAGGGCAACCGCTATTTCTTGATGGTTTGAACCAGTCCCAACAACTTGACACCCGGCCCACTTGGACGGGTGACTATGCGGATCGAGCACCAACACGTTTTGCTTGCGACTGGCGATCCATTGCAGTAAATTTGTTTTGCCCGTATTGCTTGGGCCTTTTATCAAGACGCGCTGTTCATTCAGCAAGGCGGCCAGTAAGTCAACCTCTGTTCTGTTGGGCAATTGCAACAAGTCAGGTTGGCGTAAGCCTGGGGCGTAAATAGGGTATAGCTGGCCATCCTGACATTGGTAGGCCACGTGGTTGTGATCGTGCGTGATAATACTGGCCTTATTCTCCATTTCGCGGGTGATGGCCTCATCGCGCCTTGCTCGATGGCGTATGCTATGCCAGGCCAACCAAACAAGGTAAATTGAGCCTACGATAGTGGCAATAAGAGTCAATAGTGTAACAGCATAAGCCAAATATTTGGCTATTAGTACTATTGTTCCCCATGCTGCTATTATTGCTAAAGCTGCTATTGCAAAACTGAAGAGGCCAATGAACCAGTAAAAACGAATTCTAAAGCTGTTGGGCCGCTTCTCGACTTCAGCTATGACGGTGTCTCGTTTCATCCTACTACCTCCACTGCTTCCTTTTGTTGCCCGTTTGCTCTGGCCTTGCAGTGTCCAATGTGACCGGCCAGCGCCCGGTTGCTCTCGAATGCTGCGCCGCACTCTGGGCATACAAAGTCTTTGCTCAAATTTTGTTCCGCCTCTTTTTGGACTTGTTGCTGCTTTGTCCGGTGCGCTGCCCTGGCCTGTTGCGCCAGCAACTTGAATTGTAGGACTCTTTGCTCAGTCTGTGCTTCTATCTCTGCTAACTTTTGTTGGAGCAATGCTTGACGTTCGGCATTGAGTAGTTCCACGTCCACCGGGTCTTTTTCTACCAACGCCACGCCTACAATAACCAAAACGGGCATAAGCACAGAGCCAGCAACCCACAAGAATTTGAGCAACACCGGCCCAACAAACTCATTTTGTTGGGGAGCAAAAAGTCTACTACCATCGAATAGGTACAGTAGGTAAGGGGTAGCACAGAGGGGGAGTAGCAGCAACAAAAGGGCAACAACGGAGAGCACAAGCGTTTTGTCGGCCCTACTAAAGCCAAGCTGTCGCCTACTGAGAATGTACGCCAGCGCGAAGCCTTCGAGCACGGCCAGCGACAAACCGGCCACACCTTCGGCCACGTGTAAAGCGTCGAGAAACCAGCCGGTAAACGCAAAACCGGATAGGTAGAGCATCAGTCCAACATAACGGGGTGCAGCCACGAGCATGGCCGCGATCTTGAGTAAATTTGCTTGTCTCATATTTCGACTCCTGTCACTACTTCGCGCAAAGCGTCAATACTGGCCTTGTTTTCGTCCAGCCAACTTTCCAGACCAATTTGTCGCAATTGCAACACGACGCCCATAAACAGATCATCGTCTACCGGGCCAGGAAAGTCGCGCCAGACTTGCAAATAGCCTCTGAATAAAAATAAGGCTTCCAAAGCATCCCGGATACTCTGTTGCCAACGTTCGATCACCTGTATTTTGTTATTTACTTCGCTCTGTGATAAATTGTGGGTAATCATTGCAGAACCTTCCTTTCTGTGATGATAGAAGCGCGCCGGGTCACTCCTGGCGCGTTTCGCTATAAAGAATAATTAAAACTGCCAAAGTCTTTCCGGGCTGCCCCGGTATCGCCAAATTCTGAGACAAAAACACGGGTGAATGGTATTCCCTCATCTCTCAGCCGGTAGAGCACGTCGCACGCAAATTCTACCGCGCTTTCAAGTGCCTTGATGCAGGCGCGCTCGGTTCGGTGTTGTGTTTCTGCTTCATTGCCAAAAGCGGCCTTGTATCGCCGGGATACTCGTTTAAGTTTTTTTGTCTCCCTGATAGGCCGGTTACTCTGACCTGGTTTTAATAACTCAACGTAAACGTAGAATGTCACCACAGGGTAGCCCACGTTGTCGTTTTCACCACTTTTGGGCTGATTTTCAGGGGGTTGTTGCTCTTTTTCGATTGCCGGTATGGATACGGTATCAATCATTGGTTTTTTCCTGTTCTACTACTATCTTATTGATACAACATCTTATTGTAACAACATTTACAAAAAAAACTCAGTGGGCGTGTTTGCGCGTGCCCAAGTCGTCCATTTTCTCGATATATTCTAGCAGACTGGGCATATAAACCAGCCATTGTCCCCGCTCTGGCGGGCCAACCTTCACGGCGGTTATCTTCCCTTCCTGGGCCAACCTACGCACCCAATAAGCAGTGTAGGGTACGCGCTTGTCTGCGGCGGCTTCTTCAATTGTGGCGTACTCGCTAATGTCCGGCATAGTCGCCACGAATTTTATCACATCTGATACCATAGCCACAACTCCTTGTAATAATAACTTAGTGTTGTTACAACTTATTATAAGGCTATTACCGTCAATGTCAAGTAGCAAAATAAGTATTCACCCTACACGGGTGGGGAATAGAACTGATTTAACCTCGTTTCAGCCTGAAACAAGGTTAATTCACCCTACACGGGCGGGGAATGGAAGCGTAAGATATTTGAAATGTGGTTGGCCTGCCATACGCAAGAGGAAATAGCGGCGGAGGTTGGGGTAAGTCAACAAGCGATAGCTATAGAAATAGAAGAAATACAAAAAAATGCAGAATTGCCAAAATTAGTAAAAGTTCAATTTTTAGACGATTTTGAGATACCGATTTACAACGTGTGGACGTTTGCTAAAAACACCAACGGCGTCAAACATCCTGGCAATTCAGAACAACGCACTATTGCAAATAAAATCAAAGATTTAGAAAAAAAGTTTCCGGGAACCAAAATGCTAAATCTTGCAAAATTCGCGCCCCAGACGCGCCACAATCGCCTGTGCGCGTTTTATTTTGCTTTTTCGAGTGTGCAACAGCCTCAAACTTGCTGAGGCCATTGCAACCCCAGTTTATTCCAATCCGCCAGGCACAGCAAGGACGAAAGAATCGCCTATCGCGTGCGGGTATGCGTTCCAGGCGTCAACAGTAGCCCAATAATGGCGCGAGGCCAGCACAGCTTGCGCGTACTGCAACGAGTGGCCGTCAGCCACTTGTTGCGTCAGCCAAATGTCGTCTATCATCTGCCGCGGCGTCATCGTCACCGTCGGATCGGCGTCCTTTTTCAGTAATGCTTCAAGTTCGGCCATCTCCCAGTGTCGCATGCGCGTTTCGGCCTCTTCTATGGCCGCGCTGAGTTCGGCGGTAGTTTTGTAGCCGGTATCATCTGGGTGACGCCGTGGCCCAAACGGGAGCCAGGTGCGCTGCCCTTTCACGCTCAAAGTAGCCGTGCCAATTCCCGCGCCCTCGGTAACAGGAGCAACACCTTTGACTAAAAGCTTCTCAAGCCTGCGCCCGGTAGGGATAGGCTTAGAATTCTTGATGCGGAAGGTGTAAGACCATTCAGTCCGCTTGATCTCTTGTAGCGCTGTAAAATTGTCGCGCCCAAGCTGGCTATCAAGAAAAAAGCGTCCTTCAAAAATGGCCTTGTCGCCCTTCTCATAAATTCGCCCAACGCCCACCGGCGGCAATTGGTAGCCGTGCCCCCAACTTTCAAGAGGAATATCATCTTGCTCACCAAAAGCGCCCTTGATAGTGAGATCACCGTCCTTGTCGATAACACCCAACGTGGCAAAAATAGCACTCACTTCGCCCCGTTGGGCCGACTTAATTTGTAAAGGCGCTGAATAAACTTTGTTCATAGCTCACCTCACCTATAAAGAAATATCCGGCAAACCATCCGGCCCTAACGCCTGCGGCGGTAACGGATTGCCAAACTTATCGCAAAACACCGTCCGTTCGCCCATCAGCTTGGCCGCCGGTGGTAATTTATCAAGCAAGCCCATGCCAACTTCGGGCCGCCGTGACCAGAACCGACTTAGGAAGTGAATTAACGCCGGTGCGCCATCGCTGGCCAGCGTCGCAACTTTTCGGAGATCATTCAACAAACTCTGTTTGCTACTTTGTTCCGCTAACAGTCGCCTCTGGTAAAGTTCAAGCGGGCGAATTTTGTCCTTGCCAAACTCGATCACCTCAGCCGTAACCAGCCGCACATTTGGATCGGGCCGGGGCGGTTCGATGGTAAATTCGCCAAAGATATCGCCTTTCCGCTTGGCCGGGCGCATAAGGCGCGGGCAAAGATCGAACCTTTCCGTCCGCACCCGCTTGAGTTCGCCCGTAACCCGTTCTAGCTCAGCCTGAACAAATTCAAGGCGAGCCTCGACCTCTTTCCCCGCCGCAACCGCCGCCAGGAACACCTGGCCGGTAAAGTCGGGCGGTAACAAATTTTCAAATTGCTCACGGGCCTCTTGCCGTTCCTGCGCGCGCGTGGCCAAGCGGTCTATGGCTGCGTCAATAACTTGCCGGAAAGACGGGCGAGGGACGAATGGACGTTTTTGTTTTTCAACTTGCTCTTTAGTTTTGATCATCTGATAAACTCCTATTTGCTAATTTTGCTAAATTATTAAATTTTCTAACGCTCGACTTGCCATAATTGCTGGCCTCGTCTTCGCTTCCGCGCTCGACTTACCGGTAATGTTTGGCCTAGTCTTCGTCCAACACCGAACGTGGATCAACGTCAATAATCCGCGCTGACCGTGATCGCTTTTCGTCAAGTTTATCTCTCGCATCTTCTAACCGGGCAACAGACCACTCTAACCGTCTACGACTTAATGGATCAAGACCGTATTGCCGCGCTTGCAGCCTTATTTCAGCCGCCAAACTTGTCTTTGGCTCTCGGTAAAACTGGTCAACCAGCATGGCCAGCATTTGCAAACCGGGTACGTCGCTTCGCAAAAACTCTTGCGACATCGGCGAGTGCCAAACAGTCTCCCACCACTGGCGCGTTTCCGGTAGCCAGTCTACACCTTTTGGTAGTTGTGGCATACGCTTAATCGGTGCTTCTTCGGGCGGCAACAACGCCGCGCTGGGATAATGCTTTTTTTTGCGTCTTAAATGTTCCGCTTTCGGTAACGGCCCTGGCATAACAATACTCCTTTTTCTATCTCAAACCGAGATGCCTCAATCCTTGCGCCAAACAAAGAAGCCTAGCCGCACGGTGCGCTTATGTCAAGTCCCTTGCGATGTAGACCACCCTGGCTCTCAACTTCAATTTTTTGTCTCCAACGAGTCAATCAACTCGCGCAATACTGCTCGCATCTCATATAACTCTTTGACATAAAACGTATTTCCTTTGCGCTTGGCAACAAATAGCTGGGTGTCAATCAGTAGGGAGCAATAATTCAAAGTGGATAGGGTGTCCATTTCCGTTGATGTTTTTATGTCTTCTTTTGCTGGCCTCATTCCGCCTCCTCAGTAGTGGTATACAGTGGTATACTCATTGCTGTTTTTTCAGTAGTGGCAATATCTCAGCGAGGGGGAGTATTTTCACTACCGGATCGCAATTACAATACCCTCCGTGCCAAATGGCGCACCATTCGTCATGTTCGACAAGTGTGTGCATTACCTTACCGGGGGTGCTATTTTCTACCGCCAATTTTATGACTTTTTCAGTATAGTTGTGTTTGAGATACGCCATTTTTTTATCCTTTACTGTTTTTAAGTTGTCTAAGTCAGTTGTCTATCTAGTATGCTATACTAGCATACTAGATAGATAGACAACTCATGACAATTATCTATTTACAACTAGACAACTAGATAGACAGCTAGACAACTCGTAATTCATACTGTTTGGTGTTCTTTTTGCCTTTTGTAGCAATAATCTCTCCATCGTCTTCTAGTTCTTTTAATGCGTTAAGGATAGTGACACGACTCGCGGTATTGCTGAATTCGCGCACTATTTCGCTTTGGCTTTGTTTCGTGCGTAAGGCCAGCAAGTCAAGAATGTTATCCTTGAGTTTTTCGCGCAATTCTTCGCCATTGTCGAATTTAATGGTAGTGCCAAACTGGACGTGGGCGGAATTACTCCACGGATCGCTTTCAAGTCTAAATCCCAACTTGCCCCAGTTGGCTGCATCCTTCAGCTTGTAGCAATTTAAAATGCCATACCCCATACCATCGAGTGAAGTTTGCAGGACGCTATCCATTGCCCCTTTTAGTGCAGAAGACCCTCGATAGTCTCCGTTTGCCTTATTCGAGTGGTGCAAAAATAGGATCGCGCAGTGTAATTTTGAGTAGATAAACTTGGCCGCTCGCAAAACTACGCCAACATCCCGCGCTGAATTTTCATCACTGCCAACCGTGGCCGAATGATATGTATCGAAAATTACCAGGTCTATTTTTTCGCCAGTTAGCGATAGAATGAAATTCCGGTAGTCATCTTCCAAAGCTGCCGGGGCGTACAATTGAGGAATCCTTTCGATGATGGTCAAATTGGGCACATTGGCAGGGGAGACATTATACTTGCTGGCTACCGCCGACAATCTGGCCGGGAAACCGCCCACGCCCTCACCGATGCAATAAATTACTTTTGCAGGCTTGGCAATGGCGAACCTATCAGCGAAAAATTGCTGCCCGGTTGCCAGGGCAAAGGCCAGGTCAAGGGTCAAAAAAGTTTTACCGCTTCCACTATCTCCAAACAGCATACCAATATCTCCAATGCCCAAAATGTCGTTAATAAGCCACTGTTTGGGTGGACGGGCGCAAATTTCCGGGACTGTGTAACGTTTGAAAGTCTCCTGGGGTTGCTGTATTGTCATGGCAGCACTTCCCATCGTTGCCGTTTTCGATACTCGAAAAGTCTGTTGGTCAGAAGTAGGACGATCAGCAAGGGGGGGGCAGAATTGCCCAAAAAAGCTGCCAGGTTTACACCTTTTAGCGTATCAAAAAAGGCTTGGCTATAATTAAACTCACCCCAGAAAGTGGCCAAAAATTCAGCCGGACGATATTGCATACAATGCGACGGCATGCTATAATAACGGCAATTGCCGTTAAAATTTTTTGTTCCATCCACGTCTCGCCCTCGGTTGCCCACCGAGGGCATTTTTTTTGTGTTCATTGTTCCACCTCACTTGACTTTAAGTATTGGGCCAACGCCTGGCGCACCAATTCGCTGAAAGAGACACCAGAATTTTTTGCTTCCAACTTGGCTTTTACCTCCAATTTTTGTGGTAAACGTAGCGCAATTAATGCATCGTTTGTCATTTTTTTGTCCTCTCATCATAATAGAATTTAAAAAAAAGTGGGCCGTTAGCTCGACCGGCCTTCATCCCTTATCTTTCAAAGGGGCAGAAGACACTAGTTAACTAACGCCCCACCACCTCCGGAGTCATCAAACGATGTCCGGCGAACCCGCGAGACTGGGTGCTAAAATTATTTATTATTTAGTTCATTGTATAACGTTTTTGAGCTATTGTCAACCTACGCCCCCCAAGATATTGCATACCTAGATATGCATACTACTACATATTGTATGCATATTGCCAGCTTGCGGTATTCTTACCAAACGTCCAGACGTTGCCACTCTTCCGGGTCATTATTCATTACAAATTCAGCTTGCGCGACTTTGCCCGTTGACCAGCCCAGTTCATCAGCCAGGGTTTGGCGAGTATCGTGTTTTGGTTCATCAAAATCGTTGTCATTATTTGACAGCGATTTTTTTGGCCGCCCAACTGTTTTTTTGTATTTCTCACCGCCTATCGCCAGTAATTCGGCCTTATTCTTGAATACCAGTTCCGCCTTCCAGCCATCGCTTAAATTGCGCCGGTGCTTGACTCATAGTCACCTTACTGCTATAATTCGCCAACTTTAGTACTTCGGTAAACACCAGACAGAACGTGTTTGGTAATTGTACGATAACACCTTTGTTATACTTTGCCATCTGATGCCTTCCCGCGTCGAGAAAAACGGAACGCAACTTTTTCACGGCTAAATCATTTTACAGGTGTCTATCTGCGCTAAATTGCATTTGCCCTCCTGGCCCAGCCAATTGGAGGAGCAGAAGTAAGACGTAGGCCAATGAAGAATCTACCAGCTCCTGCCGATCCTCGCCTCGCCCGCTTCCCTTCCCTGACGTTGAAACAATAAACAGGAGATACAACGGCACGATTCTTTGTTATCACTGATTGCGTGGAGAGATTAAAGTTTTTTCTCGCCACAAACAGCAACAACAGCGGTTCTGATGATAATTTGTAAACTCCACGTAGAAAGGGGGAATGTTTATCGAATAAGCAGGTTAATATCCCAACTGTGTCTGTAATTATTGGGCTTAACGTGTGACATAATTACAGACAACCATTAAAGGTAGTGGCGGTAGATTTTATAGACACCAAAAAACAGGCGTTGTTTGAGCCAAATGTCTATAGAACTACCCAAATTATTTTGAGGTTATCCAAAAATGGAAAAGGAGATTGATTATGAAAAAGAAACTATTTAGCATATTGGTGTTATTGGCCTTGTTGCTGGCCTTACTGCCGGGCACAGCGGCAGCTCTTGGCGAAGGCACAGCCTACACCGTGCAAGCCGATGACTGGCTGTCGAAGCTGGCCGAGAAGGAATACGGCGATCCGCTGGCCTTTGACGTGATCGTCTTCTTCAATAACCAGGCGGCGGCAGAAGATAGCACATACACCGCTATCACCAATCCCAACGTGATTGAAGTAGGGCAAACTATCTATATCCCCAGTGCTGATGAAGCCGCCACTTACATTGCGGGTGGAACCGGGCAACTCCTGTGGAGCAAACAACTACGCCAGGCCTTTGCCGCGGCTATTGACCGCGAAGAGATAGTGGACCGCGTTTTTGAAGGTCGCAACATCCCGGCCTATCACATGGTGCCCCCCGGTTATCCGTACGCCACCGAACCCTTCCTGGATAAATACGGCACCCGCGATCTGGATATGGCTATCCAATTGTTAACCGATCTTGGTTATTCGGCAGCCAATCCTTTTGAGTTTACCCTGTGGTATCCGCCGGAGCACTACGGCACCACTACGGCCGACGTAATGCAGGTTATCAAAGAACAACTTGAGGAAACCGGCATGGTCAAAGTTAATCTGCAGAGCCAGAACTGGGCCGAATACGTGGATAGTTTTGTGGCCGGTGATTTGCCGATATTCATGCTGGGTTGGTTCCCGGACTTTGCCGACCCCGAGAACTGGTTGTCGCCATTTTCCTCCTGCACCCAATCACCTGACAACGGCGTGAACTACTGCGAGGGGCAAATGGACACCCTGCTCCAGGCGGCTGCTTCTTCGCCCGATCCAGCCACGCGTGAGGCGTTGTATAAGCAAATTGGCGAGCTGTACGCCGACGACATTCCCACCATCCCTCTGTTCTGGGAGCCTGAGTTTGTCACCTATCGCGACGGTGTTGAAGGCGTTAAGATTGGCGCCCCCTTTGAGTTCAACTATAAGGAACTCAGCTTTGGCGCAAGCGCCAAACCGGCCTCCGGCAGCACCGATACCATCATCATCGGCACCACCGATGAAGTTAACAGCCTGGATGCCCAGGACGCCTATGCCACGCACGATTGGGAGATTTTGAAAAACACGGGTGTGCCGCTATTGGCCTACGAACCCGGTGAATCCGAACTAATTCTCGGCACGGCAGCAGCCTTCCCCGAGGTTAGCGCCGACGGCAAGACTTATACCTTCAAACTGAAAGAGGGGATTAAATTTGCCGATGGTACGCCCCTTACGGCGCAAGACTACGTTCGGGCCTGGCAACGCATTGGCCTGGAAGGACAGGTCTCGGGCCTGATTCAGCTTTACGTTGATGATGTAACGGCCCCCGATGATCAGACCGTGGTTTACCAATTGAACGCGCCTTACGGTTTCTTCTCGGCCCTGGCGGCAACAGCTCCTTTTGTTGTCAGCAATCCTAACCAATTCCCCACGGATAGTCTTACCCAATTCCCCAGCGAATTGGATGGGGTTGGCCCCTATCGGATGGTTTCCTATACCCCTGGCGAGCAGATGGTGCTCGAAGCCAACCCCAATTACTTTGGCGACGCGCCCGGGATTCCCAATGTCATCATCCGCTACTTTGCCGACCCAACCACCATGAGTAATTCCGTAGAAATCGGCGAGATCGATGTCGCTTGGCGTACTCTGGGGCCGGTTGAAGCTATCCGTCTGCAAAGCGTTGCGGGCCTGACCGTTGAGAAAATCAATGCGCCTGCCTTGCGCTATATGGTGTTTAACCACACCTACGTGGCCCCGTAATAATTCCCAGGGCCTTTGTATCAAAAAAACTGACAATTTATTTAGTAGAGACGTTGCTAATAACGTCTCTACCAAATAGACAATTCTGGTATATCTACTAATCAAATAATGCTGTAAGCTTATGGGGGACGAGAAAGAAATATTCTCGTCCCCGCAATTTGTCTACGTGGCGCGGAGGGAGACTCTGCCTGGTGAGTGAGATAGCCACGGATACAAGGGTCATTTTGTAAAATAGGATCGTTATATGTCCGCATCATTTCGTAATTTTCTGATTACCCGAATCATATTAACCATCCCGATGGTCTTAATTCTGATGACCATGGTCTTTTTTATTATGCGTATTCTACCCGGCGACCCGGTGCGTTCTCAACTCGGTCCTCGCGTCAGCGAGCAACAGGCCAATGAAATTCGGGAACGCCTGGGCTTAAACAGGCCACTCGCCGTACAATACGTGGAATTCTTGTGGGACACTTTTACCCTGGATTTTGGCAACGCCCTGACTCTGGGCGAACGCCCTATCCGTGAGGAGTTATCCGAAAAACTTCCGGCTACCGTTGAACTGGCGGTGCCGTCAATGATTCTCACCGCAATCTTCGGCATTTGGTTGGGGGCTTACGCTGCCGAAAAACGCAAAACGCCGCAAGATTATGGGGCCAGATTATTCAGCATTGCCATCTATTCTGTACCGGTTTTTGTACTGGGGCTGATATTTCAGATTATTTTTGCTGTTCGCTTTCCTATCCTGCCACTGGCGGGACGCATAGACACGCTTTTATTGGTAAACTTTGAATCGCCGACCAATTTCTATGTTCTGGACTCCATCATCACCGGCAACTGGGCAGCATTAAAATCGTGCTCGTTGCACCTGGTGTTGCCCACCCTCACCCTGGGACTGGCCCTGAGTGGCGTTTATATCCGGCTCACCCGGGTCAATATGATTGAAATTCTCCAATCAGATTTTATCATCGCTGGCCGGGCCAGGGGCCTGCCAGAACGCCGGTTGGTTTACCGACACGCCCTCCGCAACACTTTCATTCCCATCCTGACCCTCATCGGGCTGCAATTTGCGCTGTTATTGGCCGGGGCCGTCCTCACCGAAACTACCTTTTCCTGGCCCGGGTTGGGACGTTATCTGATTACCCGTATCCAGTTGCGAGACTACACGGCCGTGCAATCAACCATGGCCGTATTTGCCTTGATGGTGGCCATTATCACCCTGGCAATGGATGTGTTGTATGGTTTTATTGACCCCCGCATCCGATACTAATACTAATTGTTTAAAAGAAAAACTTTAGGAGTTCAGAAATTCTGAAGTTTGGCATCAGAAAAATCAAATCCCGAGAGACTTCTTATGGCTGTAGAAACAACATCTCCTGAAACCGTTCCCCAATGGCAATTAGACCTTGATCAGGCGGGCCTTGTTCGCCGCATGCTATTGGCCCGCAAATGGTATGGCGGCGACTGGTGGTTTGTGGTTGTCAGCGCCATCCTGTTGTTATTTGTCATCATTGTGGGCATTTTTCCGCAATGGTTTGCCCCTTACGATCCCCGCGCAGAAGTAGGTCCGGCCTTGCTGGCCCCCGGTGAACCGCCCTCAGCCTATGTGTTGGTGGTTCGCCAAGATTCGGGGGTGGAATCACTACGCGACATCGGCAGTAACCAAAACAACATTGGGTTTATTGTCGGTAGCCCGGCCAGCCAGGCCCTGCGCGAGGCGATAGATGAAATTACCCAAATTGACCGTGAGGCCGGTTTGGATATTCGATATCAACCCCGTCCGCAACGCTACGATACGCTGGCCGAGGGATTGGCTGATGTGTCCGCCGGTAAAATTGATGGTTTTATCGGTACCTCGGCCGAGTTAGAAGAAATTATGGCAGAATATCCTGATCTCGAAAAAATCAGCGGTACGTTACGGGCCAGAATGGTAAAGGGCTTTACCCTGGGCACCAACCAGATTGGACAGGACGTGCTCAGCCGCATCATCTGGGGCACGCGGATTGCCCTCATCGTCGGTTTGAGTTCAGCCGTGATAGCCGTAATTATCGGCGTTCCGCTGGGGTTGATGAGCGGCTTCATCGGCGGCACCTTCGACCGGGTGACCACCCTCCTCATGGACACATTGTACGCCTTTCCTTCGTTGATTTTAGCGGTAGCGATTGCTGCTGTTTTGGGCGCGGGTATCGGCAACATTATTGTGGCCATTGCCGTAGTCTATATTCCCACCTACTTCCGTATTGTCCGGGGTCAGGTCTTTTCGGTTAAAGAAGAGCTTTACGTGGAGGCGGCCCATAGCCTGGGAGCCACACCCGCCGACATCTTGCGGCGGTATATCTTTTTAAACGTTATCCCCTCGGTGGTAATTATCTTCTCGGTGAACGTGGCCGATGCCATCTTAACCGAGGCCGCCCTGAGCTTCCTCGGCCTGGGTCTCCCCCCCGACATCCCCGACTGGGGCATTGACCTGGCCCGGGGACAGGACTATGTGCGGCGGGCCTGGTGGCTCATTATTTTCCCCGGCGCCATGGTCAGTCTGGTGACCTTATCATTTAGCATGCTCGGCGAGAGCCTTTCAGAAATTTTGAACCCTCGCCTGGCAGAGACGTAAATCTGAAACTATTCAGGTGACCGGCACGCGCCAGATAATAACTCAGAACCGGCCACCTTTTTAAGTGAGTAATTAGCTATGATCAACGGAACCAACAATAACAACGTACTGGTCCAAATACGAGATCTATCGGTAGTCTACCACACCCGGTTAGGGCCGTTGAGCGCAGTAGATGACGTTTCATTCGACATTTTCCGGGGCGAAATCCTGGGCGTGGTTGGCGAGAGCGGCTGTGGCAAAAGCACCATGGGTAAAGCCTTGATGCGCATGATTGACCGGCCCGGCGAGATCAACAACGGCCAAATTATTTTTGACGGCGAAGACATCATGACCTTCGACGCCCATCGGATGCGAGATTTTCGGGGCCGCAAAGTCAGCATGATTTTCCAGGACCCCATGACGTCTCTTAATCCGGTGCAACGCGTCGACGAGCATATTATCGAAGCCATTCAGGTGCACGAACCAAAAACCAAAAAAACGTCCGCGCTCGACCGGGCGCGGGGGCTGATTGAAAAATTGGGCATCCAGAGTCGGCGCTTGCGGGACCATCCTCATCAACTATCGGGAGGGATGCGCCAGCGGGTGATGATTGGCCTGGGGTTGGTGTTGAATGCCGATCTGATCATTGCCGACGAAGCCACCACCTCGCTGGATGTGATTGTCGAAGCCAAATTGTTAGACCAGTTACGCGACATCCGGGATACGCTGAACAAAACCATTCTCTTGATTACCCATAACATCGGTCTGGTGGCCGAGTTGAGCGACCGGATAGCCGTAATGTATGCCGGTCGGGTAGTCGAACTGGGTTCGATTTATGACGTGTTTGACACGCCGCTGCATCCATACACCCGGGGTCTGTTAAAATCGGTGCCGAATATCCGGCTGGATGAAGACGAAGCGCTATACAAAATGCCCGGCGAACCGCCCAACCTGACCCATCCCCCGGCGGGATGTCGCTTCCACCCGCGCTGCCCGGAAGTTATGCCCATTTGCTCAAAAATCGCCCCCAGGCTGGAAACGGCCAGGCCCAACCACCTGGTCCACTGCTGGCTCTATCAAGAGCATCCTGAAAAAGAAACTCCAACGGTGGCAGTAAAGTCATGAGTAATATAACCAACAACGGCAAACCTGACAATCTGGTAGAGGTGGAAAACCTCAAAAAATGGTTCCCGGTGCAAAAAAGTTTTCTAGATCGGCTGCTCACCGGTCACCTCGACTACATACGCGCGGTAGACGGCGTCACCTTCGCCATTCGCCGGGGCGAAGTGTTTGGACTGGCCGGCGAGAGCGGCAGTGGCAAAACCACCACCGGCAGGTTGGCGATTCGCCTGATTGACCCGACCGCCGGCACCGTTCGTTTTGATGGGGTCGACCTGGCCACCCTTAGCCGGGAAGAACTGCGCAAAATGCGGCGGCGAATGCAGGTTATTTTTCAAGACCCCATGGCCTCGCTCAACCCCCGTATGTCTCTGGGCGAGGGCATTATGCACGGACTCAAAATTCACTTCCCGGAAAAGTCTAACCTGCACCGCGAGATGACCATGGAGATCATGGAAAAGGTTGGCTTGAGTCCGGCTCGTTTCTTTTACAATAAATTTCCCCACCAAATCTCCGGTGGGCAACGTCAACGCGTGGTCATTGCCCGCGCCCTGATAACCAGCCCAGACCTGGTGATGGCCGACGAGCCGATTGCCATGGCCGATGTGAGTGTGCGAGCCTTGCTGCTCGATTTGATGATTCAACTAAAACAAGAGTTTAACCTCACCTACCTCTTCATCACCCACGATCTGGCCACGGCCAAGTATATCTGCGACCGGATTGGGATTATGTATCTGGGGCAGTTGGTTGAAATTGGCGAACTACGCGAGGTTTACACCTACTCCCTCCACCCGTACACGCAGGCACTACTGGCCGCGGTGCCGGTGCCCAACCCCCACAAACGGCGCACCCAGGCCATGCCCGAAGGCGAGATTCCTAACCCCATTAACCCGCCTTCCGGCTGCCGCTTTCATCCTCGCTGTCCCATTGCCCGGGACGATTGCTCTAAAATAGAACCAAATCTACGTGAGCTTCGGCCTGATCATTGGGTGGCGTGTCATTACGCCGAGGAGTTTTTGAAGTAAGCTATCCAGGCCCTAAAGGTCTCAGGCGAAGCCGTGATTCGCATACCTTTAGGGCCTTCATACCGCAATGAAGTTAATAATTTCATTAACAAAACAGCCCCTCCTCCAACAACGATAGGATTTGTTTCCTCAACAAATT
This sequence comes from Anaerolineae bacterium, assembly GCA_016926805.1. Classification (GTDB taxonomy): domain Bacteria; phylum Chloroflexota; class Anaerolineae; order 4572-78; family J111; genus JAFGNV01. The sequence goes on along the minus strand of JAFGNV010000137.1, from coordinate 4,621 downwards.
CCGTCACTATTCAGGCTGGGTAGTCCAGGACTGGCAATTTTGACAAATTCACGCTTAAAGGGCGATTTTCTCAAAGGACTGCCATTTTTGCCTGAATAATCATAGACAAGCAGTAATTGTTTACGTTTGCCAGATTCTTTACAGACCTGTAAAATTGAAGTTCATTCAACGGGGGTTGGTTGGGTATCAACGCCAACCTTTAAGGGGGCACTATCCAACAAAAGCATAACCTAAAAGAAAAGTGTAAACAACTGCTGGGGTGCGTCCAGAATTTTGTGCAACCTTCAGTTGCCCGAAATCTGGATAAACCGGGGGGATTCGGGAGGGTACCCCCCGCGCCCCCTGTCTGTCCTAAAATTTCGGACAGACCCCAACTGCTGATACCCATGTTGCTGATGATGGTGAGTGTTGTGGCTGCCTGTAATCGTAACCCCAGCCCATCCCCTCAGCCAGACCTGGTTGAACCAGCAATTCCAACCAACGTAGTTGTAGCTGAAACAGAAACACCCTCAGCCAATGTAGCGGTTGAAGTCGTCCCAACAATCCAAGAGACTGTGCAGGCCATTCCCCCGGCAGAAGCAACCGCCGAGGTGGAAAGCCAACTACCCGACCTGGCTGGACGCGCCATCAACATTGCCGTTGAAAACGCCTATCTCCCCTTTAATTACATTGAACTGGCTACTGGCCAGGCCGGTGGTTGGGACTACGAGGTCTGGAACGAAATTTGTCGCCGTCTCAACTGTGTTCCCCATTACGTGGAGACGCGTTGGGACGGAATGATCGAGGCCGTCAGCCGGGGCGAGTTTGATGTGGCCGCCGATGGTATTGTTATTCTGGAGGAACGGGCCAGGTTGGTGGATTTCTCCACCGGCTATCTCAATATTGAGCAGCGCTTTTTGGCGCGGGCCGATGAAGATCGTTTTGCCACCCCGGAAGAACTCCAGAGTAATCAGGACCTCATAGTGGGAGTTCAAACCGGCACTGTAAATTACACAACGGCTGAGGAATTGGTCGGCCTGAATCGGGTCCAATCCTTTGCCGGTCTCGAGCAGGCCGTCCAGGCCCTGCTGGCCGACGAGGTAGATGTGGTGATCATGGATGAAATCGGCGGGCAGGGTTATGGGGGGCCAGATGCCGACAAACTCAAACTGGTTGGCCCGCCCCTGTCTATCGACCAGTTTGGCTTTGCCTATCCCAAAGGTAGCGACCTGATTGAGCCGGTCAACCTGGCCCTGGCCTCAATGCAGGCCGATGGCTTTCTGGACAAACTGGCTGAAAAATATTTTTCCAACCAATTTACGCTTACCGACAACGATATTGGCCCAGGCGCCTATACCCAGGATGAATGATTCATCGGTTACCACAGCAAAAATATAAAAGGAGGTGATGAATCCAAAAAACGTCTGAAATAGCCCCAATCTGGTAACGGTTCAGGTGAACCATGTCCTGAACGTAAGGGTGGTAATAAAACTTTGAGGAACTCCTTACTTAACTCTAACTCATCTTGGAGGAGAATAAAATGCATAAACGATTTCTTTTATTGATTTTTTTGGGAATTTTGCTGGTACTTGCCGGATGTGGTGGACAATCGGCCGATCTGGGTGTGGTTAAAGTTGGCACCAATGCCGAGTATCCGCCCTTTGAATCCGTGGACGACAGCGGCGCCATTGTTGGCTTTGATATTGAACTGATGAACGCCATCGCCAAAGAGGGCGGCTTTGAAGTCGAGTTCGTCAACACCCGTTGGGACGGCATTTTTGTGGCCCTGGCCAGCGGCGAGTTCGACGCCGTAGTTTCCGCAGCGACCATTACTGACGAGCGCAAGGAGACCGTTGACTTCAGCGACCCCTACTTCAACGCCGGACAGACGATTGCGGTCAAAAAAGGCAGCAGCATCGCCACCGTCGATGACCTCGACGGGGTGAGAGTCGGCGTCCAACTGGGCACCACTGGCGACATCTGGACCAGCGAGAATACCCAGGCTGACGTCGTCCGCTACGATGAAATCACCCTGGCCTTCCAGGCCCTGGCTCAGGGCGACGTGGACGCCGTGGTCAACGATGGCCCCACCTCCGCCGACATCATCAAGGCCAATCCCGAGATGGGCGTCACCATTGTCGGCGAACCCTTCACCGATGAACTCTACGGCATTGCCGTGAACAAGGGCAAGCCCGAAGTTCTGGCCGCTATCAACAAGGGCCTCGCCGCCATTAAGGAATCCGGCGAATACGACCAAATCTACAATAAGTGGTTCGGCACCGAATAGGCCGGTTTAACCCTACAGCCGGGGCGTGACCTAAACCGCCCCGGCTACCAACATCTGTAAGCAACGTTTGTAACGTGACAATCTTTCAACCTCAGGGATTGTCCCGCTACCAGCGTCGCTTACGATGGCAGACCATCACCCACAAGAAAGGACCCCCCGCATGACAGATAACAAACTTGGCGCGCAGCCGCCAGACCCGTCTTCAGACGCCGCTGCTCGCCACCGGGGACGGATGGGCCTGGCCATTTCATGGGAAACAATCCCCTGGTGGGCTATCATCATTCTGATTGTTGGCATTATTGTCAGTTATTCGGTACTCACCAACACCCGCTACCTGGACGCTATTTATTTTATCTTTGACCTTCCCTGGAACCGACAGGCCCTGGGCAAGGCGCAGGTTGGCGACGATGGCGCCTGGTCATTCACTATTAAATCCGCGTTATCGCCGGGAACTCACACCCTGTATGGCCAATTTTTGGACGAAGACGAAGAAGTAATCGGCCAGACCGATATCTATCGACTGAAAATTCCCAGAACTGCGCCCGAAGCGGAAACCGAGCCTATCACCACGCCTTCGGAAACGTCGCTTGAGGTTAACACCACTACCCCCACTCTGGGCGGCACCGGCCAGGCCGGGACCACAGTAGTTATTATTGACGACTTCAGCGATCAGCCCCTGCGCATTGCTCGCCGCATGTGGGTGGCCAAAGGAATCTTTCTGACCATCCGGGTCACGCTGATTGCTTTTGCCGGGGCGCTGGTTATGGGCCTGCTGTTTGGTATTATGCGCGTGTCCAGCAAGTCACCCGATTTGAGCATTAACGCCTGGAAACGGCTTCTCTTTGGCCTGGCAATCGTTGCCCTGATCTGGCTGGTCGTGCCAGAATGGCGAAATCTTACCTCGATGATTTGGACCGTCATCATCACCGAAGTGATAATGTTCTTGTTGCCGGCCATGCCTTATACCATCTCGACTCTTTACGTGGAAATTGTGCGCGGCGTGCCGATGCTGGTGATTATCCTGTACATGGGGTTTGCCATCACCCCCATGCTACGCGTGGCAACTGGTGGCGCGCTCGACCTGCGCGGCCTGCCCGCCGCCATCATTGGACTGGCGTTTGGTTATGGCGCTTACCTGGCCGAGGTTTTCCGGGCCGGCATTCAGTCGATACCTAAAGGACAAACGGAAGCCGCGCGTTCGTTGGGCATGAGCTATTTCCAATCCATGCGTCATGTTATTTTACCCCAGGCCATTCGAGTGGTGCTGCCGCCTCTGGGCAACGACTTTATTGCCATGCTCAAAGACTCGGCCCTTATTTCTGTGATTGCCCTACCCGAAGTACTGCAACAGGGGCGGCTGTGGATTTCACGGAATTTCCGGGCCTTCGAAGGGTTTAATTCGGTGGCCATGCTTTACCTGGTGATGACGTTGTTGCTGTCATTGTTGGTCCGTTTTATCGAACGCAAATCAAGGTTGCCGGGCCACTAAAGGAATGAACTATGGATAAAAAAGAGCCGATTATTATTTTGGAGAACGTGCACAAACACTTCGGCCACAACGTTCACGCCTTGCGCGGGGTAAATTTGGAAGTTTACCCAGGCGAGGTGGTGGTGGTGATTGGCCCCAGTGGCTCCGGCAAATCAACCATGCTCCGCTGCATCAACCACCTGGAAGGCATTGATGAGGGTCACATCACCGTAGACGGTGTGCGCCTGGATAAAGCCAAATATATCAACAAGGTGCGAGCCGAAATTGGGATGGTGTTTCAACTCTTCAACCTCTTTCCCCACCTGACTGCCCTGGACAATGTTGTGCTGGCTCAAAAGGTGGTCCGCAAACGCAAACGGGACGAGGCTCAGAGAATGGCCCGCCAACAACTCAAACACGTCGGCATCCCGGAAAAAGCCGACAGCTATCCGGCAGAATTGTCCGGCGGCCAGCAGCAACGGGTGGCCATTGCTCGCGCCCTGGCCATGAATCCCAAAATTATGCTGTTTGACGAGCCGACCAGCGCGCTTGACCCGGAGATGATCAAAGAAGTGCTGGACGTGATGCTGGCCCTGGCCAAAGAAGGCATGACCATGGTGGTGGTGTCGCACGAGATGGGCTTTGCCCGCAACGCCGCCGACCGCATTATTTTTATGGACGAGGGCCAGATTGTCGAGCAGAACCCGCCCGACGTATTTTTTACCAATCCCGCCCACGAACGCACCAAACGCTTTTTAAGCCAGATTTTACATTAGTTCAGTAGACAGTAGACGGTAGACAGGAAGAAAACTTTCCCTCGTCTACCGTATACTGACTACCAGACGAGGTTCAGCACCTTGTTGACACTTTTATGAGTGCTTTTTAAG
>JAFGNV010000136.1 GCA_016926805.1 Anaerolineae bacterium | reverse complement strand
GGCTTTGTCGGCTGGGACGAGTACTACTGGACCAACTGGCCTGGCAGCGAAAACGCCTACAATGAGCCTTATACACACTGGCCCAACTTCAAGTACACGACTCCATTCCTGAAACCCACTGGCGCATAAGGTATTTCAGGGTTTACTTGAACCATGATACAATTCTCCCTGGGCGGGCTGCGAAGCGTCCCGTCCAGGGGAACCAATTTTTTCACCTCTCTAGTGGTTTCTCCATAATAGGTATAGCTTGTTGCCTCGAATTGAAAGACGCATGAGGGTAAAGCCGTGAATTTTCTGAAACGATATCTCATCCCCCGTCTGATTGCATACGTTCTAGTTATTTGGCTGGGCATCACCGTTGTTTTCCTCATTCCCAGACTCACCCCGAATGACCCTGTCATAAGAATGGTCGGTGCGATGAGGGCGCGTGGTGCATCAATGGAACCGGGCGCGATGGACGCCGTCATCGCCGACCTGACCGAGATGTATGGCTTGGAGGGCTCCTGGCTCGATCAATACTGGGCTTTTTGGGGCAGGCTGTTCCACGGTGATTTCGGCGTTTCTTTCTTCCAATTTCCCGCACGCGTCAACCAGCTCATTGCCACCGCCTTGCCCTGGACTTTGGGCCTCTTGCTGACTACGACCCTCCTCTCGTGGATATTAGGGAATATCATTGGCGGGTTAGCGGGTTACTATGCCCGGAAGGGTTGGTCGCGAACCCTTGATGCTGTCGCCATGGTGATCCGCCCGCTGCCCTATTATATCTTCGCCTTCACATTGCTCCTGCTTTTTGCTTATGTCGTGCGCTGGTTCCCGATTACAGGCGGGGCATCATTGGGAGCTCTACCCACTTTCACCTGGGCCTATATCAAAGATGTCCTCTGGCATGCGGCCTTGCCTGCCCTCTCGCTAACCATCCTGGGAATGGCTGTCATATTCCAAACAATGAAGTTGCTTGTACAGAACGTCAATGCAGAAAATTTCGTCCAGTATGCCAAGCTGGGCGGCGTTACAGAAGGCCGCATCGTGAACAAGTATGTCATTCGCAACGCTTTACTGCCGCAAATCACCGGCCTGGCGCTTCAGTTTGGGCAAATCTTCAGCGGGGCATTGATTACAGAGATTGTTTTTGGTTATCCTGGCCTGGGAATGTTACTTTATAGAGCCATCATCAATGGAGATTATAACCTGATCATGGGGATCACCATTCTTTCTATCGTTGGTATCACCACGGCGATCCTGATTGTAGATTTGACATATCCCTTGTTTGACCCGCGGGTGAGGTACACTTAAGGAGGTCAGTCACGTGACAACCCTTAGAGATTTATTCCGAGATTATCGTTTCTGCTTCAGCTTTGGCGTACTGGTGATCATCCTGATCATGGCCCTCCTGTCCTTTTTTTCGCCTTATGACCCTACTTTATGGAATGTTGTCCCGAGAGATACACCGCCGTCGGCTGAACACCTACTCGGCACCGATTCAAACGGGCAGGATATCTTCTGGCAGGCTACTTTCGCGGTGCGCAATTCCTTGATCATCTCCCTCATCGCCGCATTGATTTCAAGGGTGATCGCCATCCTGGTGGGCATGGTGGCCGGATATAAAGGAGGCTCAACCAACCGGGTCTTGATGTTTATCAGCGACAGCCTGCTGGTGATCCCGCTCTTCCTGATCATGGTCATGTTAGCCATGATGGTGCGACAATATATGAATCTGGTGGTTCTAGGATTGCTGCTATCGATCTTCGGCTGGGCATGGGACGCGCGCCTGATCCGCTCGCTGATCTTGAGCTTGCGTGAGCGGGAGTTCACTCAGACGGCCATCCTTTCAAACACGGGGACGGTCAAACTGGTATTGAACGAATACATGCCCTTTACCATGCCGTTGATCTTCTCGACTTTGATTAATAATATGTCATGGGCAATTGGGTTGGAGATAACCCTGGCCTTCCTGGGCTTGGTCAATCTCAACATTCCCACCCTGGGCACGATGCTGACTTGGGCGCTCTTCTACCAGTCTATTCTGTTAGGACGCTGGTGGTGGGTCTTGACGCCGGTGGTCTTATCGCTCTTCCTGTTTATCGCCCTCTACTGGCTGTCGGTCAGTATCAGCGAATACCTTGATCCGCGCACCCGCATCCAACGGGTCGGGGCATAGTGAGGCCGTTATGAACTTACCAATACTCAGGACAGAAAAACTGAAAGCTTATTATGTGCTCGACCTGCACGGCACCCAAAAGGTGGTCAAAGCGGTTGACGACGTTAATCTCGAAATCCAGGAGAATGAAGTTTACGGGATCGCGGGCGAAAGCGGCTGTGGCAAGACGACGCTTCTAAAAGCGCTCTTTGCCGCCATCGAGCCTCCCTTGAGGTTGATCGGCGGCAAGGTCTATTACCGCACGAACGATGAGGAGATTGATGTCACTTCTCTCAGCGCGGGGGAAAAGCGCGAGCTGCGCTGGGAATATATTTCCTACGTCCCGCAAGGCTCGATGAGCGTCCTCAACCCCGTTCTCAAGCTGAAAGAGAGCTACCAGGATTTCCTCGCGAGCCACGCGAGCGACAGGACCCAAGAAGAAGATAGAGAGATCGCCAAAAGACATATCGCCGAGCTGGGACTGCCCCGGAATATCCTGGAGGCGTATCCGCACCAACTGTCCGGCGGAATGAGACAGCGGGTCACAATCGCCCTGGCGACGATTCTCAGGCCCCGGGTCATCATCTGCGACGAGCCTACGACGGCGCTTGACGTCGTCGTCCAAAGGGGCGTCGTGCAGCTTTTAAAGGTTATTCAAAAAAACCTGGAAAACACCATTATCCTGGTGACGCACGACATGGGGGTCCAGGCGAATATCGCCGATCGGGTCGGCATCATGTACGCCGGCAAGATCGTCGAAGAGTCCACGACCGAAGAGATTTACGGCGAACCGTTTCACCCCTACACGCAGTATTTGATCAACTCCCTGCCCAAATTTGGCGATAAATCCGTTCGGGAAAGCGTGCCGGGAAGTCCGCCCTCCCTTTCAAATCTTCCCAGTGGCTGTTCCTTCCACCCACGTTGCCCTCGCGTCATGGACATTTGCACAAAACAGATACCAGACTTGACCAGGGTGGGACCCAACCACCGAGTCGCCTGTTGGCTGGCTGGAGGGACATATGGCAAAGCTTCTTGAAGTTGATCATCTGAGCAAAGTCTTCTCTTTAGGCAACATCCTGTCGCGCGTGCGGATCACGGCGGTGGACAATGTGTCGTTTGACATCAAGCCGGCGGAGATTTTTGCCCTGGCCGGCGAAAGTGGCTGCGGAAAAACGACCGCCGCCAGAATTGTGTTGGGATTTGAAGAGGCGACCTCAGGAACGATTATCCACAATGGCAAGAAGGGGTCGAAAAACAAAAAGGTCTGGTTCACCGAGGGCATCCAGGCGATTTTTCAGGATCCCTTTGCCACCTTCAACCCTTTGAGAACGGTTGACAACTATTTCTTTGAAACGCTCTACAATTACAAGTTGGCCAGAAACAGGCAAGCGGCTATTGAAACCATCAATCAGAAGCTGAAGGAAGTGGGCCTGTCTTACGAAGAGTTTGCGGGCAGGTATCCCAACGAGTTCTCTGGCGGACAATTGCAGAGGATTTCCATTGCTCGGGCCTTGTTGACAGACCCCACGCTCCTGATCGCGGATGAACCCGTTTCGATGGTTGATGCTTCCCTGAGAATGTCGATCGTGAATCTGTTCAAAAAGCTCAGGGAAAGGTTGGGCGTGAGTGTGCTTTACATTACCCACGATCTGGCGACTGCCTACTATGTGAGTGATCGCATCGGCATCATGTTCCGCGGGAATCTGGTCGAAATGGGGCCGGTGGAGAAGGTGTTGATGGAGCCGAAGCATCCCTACACCAAACTACTGCGCGAATCCATCCCCGAAGCAGACCCCACCAAGCGGTGGAAGGAAGCCGTCACCTTGGCTGAACTGGAACATGAAGAATACTTGAGAATAGGCTGTAAATTTGCGGGAAGATGCCCGCTAGTTATGGATATATGCAAACAAGAAATTCCACCGGAAATCTATGTTGACGACGTACTCGTCAAGTGTTACAAGTACGCCGGGTACTAGGGCCCTCTTCCTTCCCTATCCTGGAAACCCCAGCGGAGAGGAGATTGAATGAAGAATCCCAATCACACCCCCCTATACAAAAATTGCGCCTTACCCCTCCAGGAGCGGGTAGACAATCTGGTTTCGCAAATGACTCTGGCCGAAAAAGTTTCGCAAATGCTTTTTGACGCCCCGGCCATCGAGCGGCTGGACGTTGCCAAACACAATTGGTGGAACGAATGTTTGCACGGGGTGGGACGCTCTGGCGTGGCCACAGTTTTTCCCCAGGCCATTGGCCTGGCTGCTACCTGGAACCCTGAGCTGGTTCACCGCATCGCCATCGCCACCTCTAACGAGGCCCGGGCCAAACACCACGAAACAGCCCGGCGCGGCATCCGCGAAATCTACACCGGCCTCACCTTTTGGACGCCCAATGTCAACATCTTCCGCGATCCCCGCTGGGGCCGGGGTCAGGAAACTTATGGCGAAGACCCCTATCTGACCGCCTATATGGGCGTGGTCTTTGTCAAAGGTCTGCAAGAGGGCGACCCCAAATATCTCAAACTTGTGGCTACGCCCAAACACTATGCCGTCCACAGCGGACCAGAGCCGGACCGTCACCATTTTGACGCCCGGGTGAACGAACGCGAAATGCGCGAATTCTACTTGCCCGCCTTTGAAGCCTGCGTCAAAGAAGGCGGAGCGGTTTCCATTATGGGCGCGTATAACCGTATCAACGGCGAACCGTGTTGCGCCAGCCCCACCCTGTTGGAGAAGATTCTGCGCCAGGAATGGAGCTTTGATGGCTACGTGGTGTCTGACTGCGGGGCCATCATGGACATTTACCAACACCACCAGGTGGTAAAAACGCCGGAAGAAGCCGCCGCCCTGGCGGTGAAAGCAGGCTGTGATTTGAACTGTGGTGATACTTATCCCGCCCTGGTCGAAGCCGTTGCCCAGGGGTTGATTGATGAAGCCACTATCGATCAGGCCGTCAAACGACTCTTCACGGCCCGCTTTCACCTGGGTATGTTCGACCCGCCGGAACAAGTGTCCTATATCGATATTCCTTATGAGGTTATCAATAACCCGAAACATCGGAAATTGGCCCTGCAAGCCGCCCGTGAGGCAATAGTTTTGTTAAAAAATGATAATCTGCTGCCGCTTTCGCCAAACCTGAGATCCATTGCCGTCATTGGCCCCAACGCCGACGACCTGGCCCCGCTTGTGGGTAATTATGGCGGCACGCCCGCTAAAGCCGTCACCCCGCTGGAGGGTATCCGGCAAAAAGTGTCGCCGGACACCACCGTGTACTATGCCCGCGGCGGCCCCATTGCCAGGGGCGTCCCGGCCATGAGCGCCATTTCGCAGATGTACCTGCGTCCGGAACAGGCAGATGCCGCCGAAAACGGTCTGACCGGGGCTTATTACGGCAACCTGGAATTTAGCGGCGAGCCGGTTTTCACCCGTATCGACCCGGTGGTGGATTTCTTTTGGAAAAATTCTTCACCGCTGTCCGGCCGCTGGGGCGAACATTTTGCCGTACGCTGGAGCGGCTACCTGATTCCACCGGTCAGCGGGATGTATGTGTTAGGGGTCAACGGGTTTAATAACTACCAGCTTTACCTGGATGATAAATTGGTGGTGGCCCACGACGATATTCATCACCCCATCTTCAAAGCTGAGCCGGTTAACCTGGAAGCCGGGCGATTGTACCGCATCCGGCTGGATCTTGTTTCTTACGGCCTCGACCCGCAGGTGAAACTTATGTGGGCCATGCCTGAAATCAACGATCAGGTTCAGGCGCTGGAAGTGGCCCAAAATGCCGACGTGGTGGTGCTGGTGTTGGGGTTGTCGCCGCGGGTGGAAGGCGAAGAAATGCCCATCAAAGTGGATGGCTTTGCGGGCGGCGACCGCACCGACATTGCCTTGCCCCATGTGCAGGAGGAACTGCTCCAAAAAATTCATGCCTTGGGCAAGCCGGTGGTATTGGTGTTGATGAATGGTAGCGCCCTGGCCGTCAACTGGGCCAAGGACCACGTCCCGGCGATTGTCGAAGCCTGGTATCCCGGTGAGGCCGGGGGCGAGGCCCTGGCCGAGGTGCTGTTTGGCGACTATAACCCGGCCGGTCGCCTGCCGGTCACCTTCTACAAATCAGTGGACGACCTGCCGCCCTTTGAGGATTATCAACTGGAAGGCCACACCTACCGTTATTTCCGGGGTGAGCCGTTGTTTGCCTTTGGCCACGGCCTGAGCTACACCACTTTTAAGTATAGCAATCTCAAATTGAGCGCCAAAACCATTACGCCGGACGAAACCATCTCTATTAGCCTCCAGGTTGCCAATACAGGTAAGTGCGCCGGGGATGAAGTGGTCCAGCTTTACGTGCAGGATGTTAAGGCCAGCGTCCCCCGGCCGATCAAGGAACTTAAGGGTTTCCGGCGGATCAGCTTGGAGCCAAGCGAAAAGAAAACTGTTGCCTTTATCCTGTCGCCCAGCCAGTTTGCGTTTTATAACGAGGCGATGAAGTTTGTGGTTGAGCCAGGTACCCTCAAGGTAATGATCGGCAGCTCGTCAGTGGATATTCGTTTAAGCGGTGAATTCGATATTGAGGGGAAAACCACGGAGATTACCCAGAAGACCTTTTTTAGTGCGGTAGAGGTAAATCGATAACTACGCATAGACCAGACTATCGCGCACACTCACCCGGGTGGCATTATAGGCCGGTATCAGCGAGGCCAGGACGGAGATGATCAGAATCACTACCAGCCAGACCAACACCGCCGGGAAATTATACTGGTAATCCAGGTTGGCCTCGAACATAGTTTGGCCCAGGGCGTTGGCTGCCGACCCGGAAATAAGGAAGGAAACCGGGAAAGCCACCGCCCAACTGAAAACCCCCTGTAAAACGCCCTCCATCACAAACATGCCCATAATGGTCGGCGAACGCGCCCCAATGGCCCGCATTACGCCAATCTCGCGGGTGCGTTCTACCACGCTAATGGAGAGCGACCCCATCAGGCCTATGCCCCCTACCAGAGCCATAATCACGGCCAGGGCCAGGAGCATGACGGTAACGATGCCAAATTGGTTATTGGCGTTTTCTCGTTCGGTGGTTGAGGTCCAGGTGTAGAGACTATCCATGTTGCGCTCGGCGTACATGGCACCAAGCTGGCTGCGAATGGCCTCGGTGAAATCGGGACTGTGGTCAAAAGTTCGGACGCGCAGAAAAACGCCTTCGTTATACTTTTTGGTAGCTGCGGCCACGGCCTCGGCCGGGGCGTAAATATCATCGCTGCTGAAACTGCCACCAAAAATCAATTGGTAAAAGCCGACCACCTGCCAATCCTCCTGGCCAAATTTGCCCAGGTCAAGCGTAATAGTATCGCCCAATGCTATGCCGTTGTCTTTGGCCGTTTCTTGGTTCATCACTACCGCCCGCTCATCGCCGGGTTGGAGCCAGCGTCCGGCCACCATCAGCGGCCGGTAAATGTCGCTCCCGGCGGGCACGCCGTTGATTTGCGCCCCCAAACCGGCTTCTTTGGCCCGCTGGCCTTGCTTCAAAATGGAAGCCGGGTTTTGGAACCACAGTTCGGCTTTTTCAACGCCTGCTACCGATTCGGCCATAGCTTCAACGCGATCGGTCCGCTGGTTGTCGTAAAAAACAAAGAACATATCAAAATTGCGCCGGGCGAATTCGTTATCAAGCGTAGCCGTGATAGACGACGATAAACTCATTACCATCAGGAACATGGCTCCGGCCGCAATCAGCACCAGTTGGGTTAAAATCAACCGTCCTTTGCGCCGGAACATGTTGCCCAGGGCAATGGCATACGGTGCCGAGAGCAACCGCTGGCCCGTCCGTTCTATGGTTCGGTCGAACCGGCTGGTGCCAAATTTGCCGCTGCCCAGGCCATAGCTGGCAATCGCTTCCCGCACGGTGATGGTTGCGCCGCTCAAGACCGGCCAGAGCGCGGCCAGCAAGGGGGCGATCAAGGCCGCAATGACCTGGTAAGAAATGGCCTGCTGCGATACCTGGAACACGTTGTAATCAATGTTAAAGAGATTCAAAAACCACTGGCTAATGGCAAAGGCAATGAACGCGCCCAACGGCAGCGAGATGAACAGGGCTAGCAAGCCGTAAATCACCACGCCGGCCAGGTAAATTTTGATGATAGCGCCGGTATCGCCGCCAATGGCTTTGATGATGCCAATTTGGTTGGTTTGCTGGGTAATCAAGGCGGTGAGGGTGTTGATAACCAGCACCACGCTGGCCAGCACCGAAACCACGGCCAGGATTTGAAACACCAGATTCATTCCTTCCACAAAAAAGCGGCCCCAGTGTTTGTTAGGGTCTTGATAAAACGTCACTGCCACGCCAATGTTTTCTTTGGTCAGGCGGTCTTTTATTTCCGAGGCCACTTCTTTGGCGTGTTCCAGGCTGTAAGGCTCCACCCGCGCCTTGAGATGGGTAAACTCGCCGGCGGGGATATTGAAACGCTCCATGCCCTTGGCGTCCACAAAAAAATAAGCGTCGCCGCCAAATTGGGGCGGAGGCACAAAGGGATGGCGAATTTTGCCGACAATGCGCAGCGGCCGGTCGGTTTTGTCCAGTTCAAAGATGACTTCGTCACCAATTTCCAGGCCAAAGAACTGGCTCGATAGCCGCTCGATGGCAATGTCATTCTTTTTGGGCCACTCGCCTTCTTTTAACTGCACTGTGTCGTAGACTTGGTCCCGGTAATCATCCCGCATCACCATTGAGCCGCGCGACCATTCGTCGTCGGGATGGATTTTGTAGCGGACGGTGACTTCGTTCATTACTTCCAGGTCAACCAGCCCCGGCACTTTTTTGAGGTCCAGGGCCGTGTTCCGGTCAACTTGGTCGGTGAGATACATTTGAATATGCGATGGTGAGGACGTCTGGTGGGCCGTATCCATGCCGGAGAGCAATTGGTCGGACATGCCAAAAATAGCTCCCACCGCAAATACCCCCACGGCAATGCTCAACACCGCCAATGCCGTGCGGATTTTATTGTCCCATAGATCAGACCAGACTTTGTACCAGATTACGCTCATTTTGGTTTCCACTCTTTAACAAATAACCTGGCAAAACCAGGATACGGCGTCAGAGGGATAAGATCAAACGTGATCAACCCCTCTCTGATTAAGGGAAGGGTATTGAGCACCTCAGTCGCTTCGTTAACATCCGCACATTCCAGCATCAGAATGGCTTCGGACCTATCTTGGCGAAAGTATAACTCCCGAAATACTCCGGCTTGATAGAGTTCCCACACTCTGACCGCCTCGGTTTGGAGGTGGGGTTTGAATTTTTCGGCGGCGATGCCCGGGGTCTCTTTTTCGATTGCCAGAATTTTCATGGGGCTAATCTCTTTTCCAGGTAGATACTGCGGGGGTTATCAACGTATTGCCCAAATTGGGGAATATCAGTATAGCCCGATTTTCGATATAAACCCAGAGCTTCCGGCTGTCGCGCGGCTGTTTCCAGGCGCAACACTTGAAAATCCATTGCCACGGCTTCCTGTTCCAGGCGAGCCAACATCAACTTTGCCAGGCCCAGGCCGCGCACCTCCGGTTTGACAAACATCCGTTTGATTTCGCCGGTCTGGGCCTCGAGTTTGCGTACCGCCCCGCACGCCACCGGCTGTCCGGCCAGATAACCCACCAAAAAGACTGTACTATCTTCATTAACTTTGGTCAAGTTCAACGCATTGACTTTTTCTCCTGGATACCGTTGGATAAGTTCACGGTCCAATTGGCGGATGAGAGCCAGGGCATCGTCACTCTCAAAGGGGTTGACTTTGATGATTGAAAATTTATCCGTTTTCAGATGCTTGACCTTAAAGCGTTGATTTTTTGATAATGACGGAAAGCAAAAACGGAATTTCATTTTTTACTTCATAACACCCAGGGCTAAAATCGGCGAGCATCGTTTCAATTTCCTCTTTAACATAAGCCCCCCTGATAGACCTAAAGAAACCGCTCCGGCTGGGCGCCCAATACAGCCACCACACCCGGCGCAAGTCATGAATAAATAAAACCCCATCATCGGCCAATGCCGTCATTAGATTATCAATGACTTGCCGGGGATTTTCCCAGTGATGGAGGCTATAGGTGCTGTAAATCAAATCAAACTTGCCCAACGATGGCAGCAGTCCAGTGTCGGTGGCGTCGCCCACCACAAATTTAACCCGGTTCTCAAGCCCCTTATTTTTTAGCAACTCTTGCCCCACCGCCGCCATATCCGGCGACAATTCCAGGGCGATCAATTCAACCCGGGGATATTTCTGGGCGATCATTCCGGCCACAGTGCCCGGCCCGGCCCCAACGTCAAGATAACGCCCCACTTTGTCCAGCGTTTCCAAACGCTCAAAAAAGGCGCGGTAGCGCATGGTTGACTTTTGCGCGCCGGCGGCGTATTGCCGGGCCGCTTCCAATCCCTCAAAATCTTGCTCTTGATCAACTTCAATTTTTCGCTCAAACATCAGCCACCGCCAACTTTTTCTCCATCTGAATAACCGATAAGGGGATACCGTCTAAATCGTTTTCAAAACGCTTAACGATTTCATACCCCAATTTTTCATAAAAGCCATAGGCCGATAATCCCGACAGGAGAAATATTTTCTTTAGCCCTTGTTTCTGGGCATAAGTTTCAACAACGGCCATTAATTCTTTCCCGATGCCGCACCCATGCCTGCCCGTATCCACAAAAACACTCCTAACTCGATCCTGATCGAGGGAGGCAGTGCCAACCACCTGATCATCAACAAGGCCAACAACGGTTAACTGTTTCTCGGCATCTTCTATAATGCTGGCAGGTGTATAAGACTCGGCCAGCTTGTCAATAGCTTCCGGAGGATAATCTTTAATATTGACCTGCTGTAAATTCTGAATAATGAGCTGGCTTAATTTTTCTGCATCTTTGGGTTCAAATTCTCTGATTAACATATCCTACCCCCCCAGCCGCTCACCCACGCTCACCCGCAAAAAAAGCGCTGCCCCCCGCCCAGCCCTGGTTTCATTGCCGGGAAGACGGCCCATCTTCTGGTAAAAGAAATTGGCTTTTTGATTGTAATTTGAGGTTTAGAAAAGTGGTGTTCAGGTGATTTGCCCAGGACCAAATTTCTTTCCCATGATGTTTACGGACTTTATGAGTCCACTCCAGAAGTTTGGGCCGCTTCCTTGAGTGCAGCGGCGATAGTCGTGGCCCAGGCAGTGATGGCCTCCCAATCCCGAAAGTCGCCGACAGGGGCTTTGACGTTTTTGATTATCCATTTTTCAATGAAGTTCACCTTGTTCATATTCACATTGCCTTGAAAAACGGCAACGTCGCGGGGCTGGATGCGGTCGGCAATGGTTTGCTGCGCCTTGGGCAAACGCCACCCTTGCAGCAATTCCGCTGGCTCTCCCTCGCCTGTAGGCCCGCTGGAAAATAACCATACCTGCCGTTCAGCCAGCATTTTTTCGTTGGCCTGCAAGAATTTCGCCGCCTCTTTGCGCCACTTACCAATGTAAACCGCGCTGCCCAAGACAACGGCCTGGTAAGGAGTAAGGTCCTTAACTCTAGCCGCAGGCAGCACATCGGTCTGTAGACCGGCTTGACGAAGCACTTCACCAATTTTCTCGGCAATCTCTGCCGTGGCTCCATACTTGGTGGCGTACGCCACCAGAACTTGAATACTCATGTTATCCTCCATACTGTTTATCGGGAATGGCCAGTTGCCCTAACTGGAAGAATCTGCGGGCAAGCTGGATATACCATATTATGTAACCTGGAACAGATAGGAATAACAAAACAGTACCGACTACTGGCAAAAAGAATCCACATACGGCTGTATTTGTAATAATTCCTATCCAGGCGGTTGATTTGCTAAAAATATTGCTCCGTAACATAAGGAAAGAACTTATCAGCAGGGAAAAACCACCGAGGAATGTATTGGTCATCCAGGCAGTGCCATTGAAGAGCGCAAGTAAGGCTTCCCCGGCTGCCAGATATTGATTTTTTGCGGCCTCGGTTGTTGCGGCCGCATATAGATCGCTGAGAGAAAACAACTCAGCCATAGGTCTTGCCGGGACAATTAATACATCAGCAAATAACCCCAGGACCAAAGCGATTAAGGCATACGACTCATTGACTTGTTTGAGTGAAACGTATAAGACCAGAAAAAGCAGTATTCCAAAAAGATTACCCATGAAGAGGAAAAAGTCGAGGGCCATAAGCCCGCCCAGCCAATCGTTCTGAATTGCCGTAAAGATGTTTTCAGCAGAAGTGTATCCCGGCGTATACGGCCAGATGACAAAGGCGATAATCCCCAATACGATCAATATCTCTGAAATAATGGCAGTTATTCCGCCGATTTTGTAGAGATCTTTCCAACGTGGTTCTGCGATTTTGGGCCCCGTAACCTCATTTCTTTGTGATTGTGACATTTGACCCTCCTTAAACTATATTTTGGGGCGATGACTTGTTCACCCACCTCTTGCTGCTTACTTTCCAGTATCATGTTCCTACGCATACGCCAAACTCTCCCGCACGCTCACTCTCGTGGCGTTACGGGCCGGGATGATGGAAGCCAGCGTGGAGATGACCAAAATTATGACCAGCCAGACGAAGACGGCGTCAAAATTGTACAAGTAATCCAGGTCCGTATCAAACATGGTCTGCCCCAGGGCCGCAGCCATAGACCGGCCAAAAACAAAGGAGAGAGGAACTGCAATGCTCCAGCTCAACAAACCCTGCAAAATCCCCTCCATCACAAACATGCCCAGCATGGTGACGGAGCGGGCGCCGATGGCCCGCATCACGCCAATTTCGCGGGTGCGCTCCACCACGCTAATAGAGAGCGACCCCATCAGGCCAATCCCACCCACCACGGCCACAATAATGGCCAGGGCCAGGAGCATGCTAATGGAAATGGCAAATTCGCTTTCACTTGACTCCCGGTCTTCAAACGTCATGCCGCTGTCAAAACTGTTGACGTCCATCTGCCGGGTTTCGTAGGCGGTTTTGAGGGCGCGGTTGACCGTGTCCACGGTCTCTGGGTTGTGGGCCTGGGTGCGTACCAGCAGCCGGTCGCCCTGATTGTATTTTTTGGTGGTATCGAAGACCACATTTTGCAGGGCATAAATAGGATCGGCGTCAAAGTCATCATTGGCAAACACCTGGTAAATGCCGACTACCTGCCACTGGTCATCACCCAATTCGCCCAGGTCCAGGGTCACCACATCACCCACGCCAATGTCATTGTCATCGGCCATCTTTTGGCGAATAACAACCACCCGGCCATCATCCGGCTGTAGCCAACGGCCCGCCACCATCAGCGGGCGGTACATCTGGCTCCCGGCGGGAATGCCCATCAGGTCCGCCCCAATTCCGGCGTCTTTCAATCGCTGCCCTTCTTTCAACACCGAGGCAGAATGGGTAAACCAAACTTCGGCCTGGGCCACACCGGGCTGATCGGTAGCCATTTTTAGCAGCCGGTCAATCCGGTACGTATCGTCAAAACCCAGGCGGATATCGTATCCCCGCCGGGCAAAATCATTATCCAACGAGGCGGTAATGGACGATGACAGACTCATCACAATCAAAAACATGGTTCCGGCAGCCACCAGCACCAATTGAGTCAGGATCAACCGGCCCTTGCGGCGGAACGTATTGCCCAGGGCAATGGCATACGGTGAGGCAAGAACTTTTGCGGCCGCCCGCTCAATAACCTGGTCAAACCAATTGGTCCCAAAATGACCGCCTCCCAGGCCGTAACTGGCAATGGCCGCCCGCACGGTGGTGCCGGCCCCGCTCAACACCGGCCACAACGCAGCCAGCAACGGCACAGCCAGGGCCGCCACAATCTGCAAGACAACGGCCCGGGTTGACACCTGGAAGACGTTGTAATCAATATTGAACATGTTCAAAAAATTCTGGGTCATCCCAAAAGCCAGCAGCGCGGCCGGCGGTAATGCAATCAACAGCGCCAGCAGGCCGTAAATCACCACCCCGGCCAGGTAAATCATGATAATTGTTTTGGTTTTGCCGCCGATGGCCTTGATGACGCCAATTTGATGGGTTTGTTGGGTGATAAGGGCCGTCATAGTATTGGTAACCAGCACCACGCTCATAAATAACGAGAGGATGGCCAGAACTTGCAGCACCAAAGTGATGCCTTCCACAATAAAGCGGCCCCAGTGTTTATCCGGAGTCTGGTAGAAGGTGACGGCCACCCCAATCCCTTCTTTGGCCAGGCGATTTTTTATCTCCGAGGCCACGGTTTGGGCCAGGTCACGGCTGTAGGGTTTGACCTGTACTTTGAGGTTATTGAACTCGCCGGCGGGCACGTTGAATCGCTCCAGGCCCTGCGCGTCCACAAAAAACACGGCGTTGCCGCCAAATTGGGGCGGCTCCACAAAATTGGCTCGCACCCGGCCGGTCACTGCCAGGGCCCGGTCGGTGCCGTCTAGTTCAAAGATAACTTTATCACCAATATCTATGCCAAAATGCTGGCTCGATAAACGCTCAATACCGATGTTGTTCTTTTTGGGCCATTCCCCGGCTTTGAGTTGCAGGATGTCAAATTTTTGCGCTTCGTAATCATCGTGCATGGCCAAAGTGCCGGGTTGCCACTCATCCTCCGGCTTGAGCTTGTAGCGGATAGAAACGAAATTCAATACCTCAATATCCTCCAGCCCCTCAATGGTTTTCAGGCGAATAGCCGTATCCTGGTCAATGCGTTCCTGCAAATACATATTGAGGTGCGACGGGACGTCGTTTTGGTGCGAGGTGTCCATGCCGGTCAACAACTGGTCGGCCATGCCAAAAATAGCGCCAATGGCAAATACGCCCACGGCAATGCTCAACACGGCCAAGATGGTACGGACTTTGTTTTTCCACAGGTCAGACCAGACTTTGTACCAGATGACGCTCATGGTTGTTTACCGTCGATCCGAAAAACCGGATGGCGCGATGCCTCAGCCACAAACGCCTCCACTGGCGCATCCAGGCCAACCTCAAAGTAGGGTTGGGTAATGGATTCCAGTTTGATGTACTTTTGCAGCACCGGCCCGCTTTCCTCCGGTCCCACTTCCTCAATGGCCACTGTTTCCGAGCGCCGTCCCTGGGTCAATGTGACTTCTCCGGCAGCGCGGGCGTTTTTTACCCAACTCACTTCGCCATAGGGTGCCACCAGCCAGCGCTTGTCGCCTTCTTCCACTAGCGAGACCGGCGTGGAATACAACTTGCCGCTCTTGCGCCCGCGCACGGTGAGGAGGTAGGTTTGTTTGGGGCCAACCCCCCAACGAACCAAACCTTGCATGATTTTGTTTACAAAGCGCACCATCGTGGTGACTTGATAAGTTTTAGCCATTTCTTTCTTCCATATCTTATTGATACGCCAGACTCTCCCGCACGCTAATGCGCATGGCTCCGCGGGCGGGCAGCAGGCTGGCGATGATGGACATTACCGTGATAATGCCCAGCCAGTACAAGGCTCCAACGGGCGTGTAATTGTAGATAATGGCCGACCGCACTGCGCTGGCCAGGGCGTCGGTCATCAGGCGACCGGCCGGAATGCTGAGGGGCAAGGCGATCAGCCAGCTCAACCAGCCCAAAATCAGTCCCTCGCCGATAAACAACCGGGCAATGGTCCACGACGGCGCGCCTACCGCCCGCATCACCCCAATTTCGCGACGGCGCTCCAGCACATTCAGCGACAACGTGCCGCTGAGGGCTACCGCGCCCACCGCCCCAATGACAATGGCGATTACGGCCAGCAGGGTGATAATAGTGGCAAACTGGCCCAACACATTCGCCGTAATCTCCGAGGCCGTGTCGTCGCCAAAAGTGCCGCGCGCATACAGATCAACTTGATGTGCGTCAAAATATTGGCGCAGGTCTTTGGCAATGGCCACTTCGCTGGCCGGATCGGTGCGGCGGGTTTGAATCCAGATGGTGTTGGTTCTGCCCACCAGATTAAGTTCGCGCAGCAGGGTGTCGCGGGATACATGGGCCGAGTTGTATATAACCGGGTCAAACAGCACGCCGACCACCTGCCAGGTGGTATCGCCCTTAACCCCATGATTGATTTTTACCCAGTCGCCCACGCTCACCCCGGCCTCCTCAGCCAATTCTTGGTTGAGTACCATCGCGCTGGTGTCGCCGGGTTGCAGCCAGCGCCCGGCCCGAAGTTGCGGGCCGTACAAGTTGGTGGGCAGGGGCACGCCAAACACGTTCACTTCTTTATCATCATCCGACTTCTCCCGATCCGCCGGTCGGATAAGTCCGCCCTCCAGGTGCCACATTTCCACGGTCTTCACGTCAGGATGGGCCAGGGCCAGTGTTTCGACTCGTCCAATGCGTTCCGGGTCTTCAAATACCAAGCTGATGTTGAATTTGAGAATGGAGAAGAGGAAGTCGCCAAAGGTGTAGGTGGTCGAGTCCCCTACGCTGAGCACCATCATAAAAATCAGACCGCTGAGCACCAGCGAAATTTGGGTTAAAATGACCCGTCCCCGGTGGCGAAACGTGTTGCTGATGGTTAACACTGCCATTCGTGACAGCCAGCTCATTTTGGTCAGTAGCCGATCCAGCAGGCTGGTGGTGGCCCGCAGGCCATAGGTGCTGATGGCCTCGCGCACGGTAACGCGCGCGCCGCCCAGCACCGGCAATAGCGATACCAGCAGTGGGGTGAGCAACGCAATCGCCGCCTGCGCCCAGATAGCCGTCGGGTCTATGCTAAACGGGCCGGGTTCGGCATTAAAGGCGGCCATTAAAAATACGTTCATCTGCCAACCGGCCAGCATGCCCAACGGCGTGGCGATAATCAACGCCAGCAGGCCGTAGGCAAACACGTTGCTCAAGTAAACGGCGATAATTTGCCAGGTGTTGGCCCCAATGGCCTTCATGATGCCAATCTGGTCGGTTTGTTGGGCAATGATGGCGTTGATGGTGTTGTAGACCAGAAACAGCCCCAGCAGCAGAGCCAGCACGGCCATGATGCCCAGCACCAAAAAGATGCCATCCATGGGGTCCTGGAAAAAGTGCTTGTTGGGGTCGCCCACCCGGTCGCCCTCGGGCGGTGATGCGCCGCCGGAATCAACCTCTTCTTTTTCCAGCTTGCGTTGAATTTTGTTGGCCAGGTCAATCAGTTTTGGCCGGTCAAATTGGGCAGCACCGGCCATAATTCGGTTGAAGTTGCGGTCCCCGGTCAATTCGCCAAAGCGGTCGCGGGTAGCGTAAAATTGGGCCGGGCCACCAAAACTGGGCGGCTGGAGGACCGGGTCGTAAACGACGCCGCTGATTTTTACCGTGGATTCATGGTTGTTGACCCGGATGTAGACAGTTTGACCTTCTTGGATGCCATATTGAGTGTCGGTGCCCTGGCCAATGGCAAAAAACTTATCGGTGGGCCACTGGCCGCTGAGCAAGTTGATGGTGGTATAGGTCTGCTGTTCGTAATCGTTGCGCATTCTCAGCTCACCGCCACTCCAGGGATCGGCGGGATCAAGCCGCCATTCAAGGGAAGTGTCGGCAAACCCTTCGGCATTTTCAACCCCTTCGATACCCTCAATAGCCGTAATGGTATCGTCGTCAACAGGGGGGTCGGCCCACATGGTAATCATGGCCGGGTTACAATCCTGCCAGAGTTGCTCCATGCCGGGGACCATTAAATTGCGGGTGGTAATGATCATGCCAATGGCAAACGCACCCATGGTAATAATCAGCACCACCTGTAGGGTGCGGGCTTTTTGCGCCCACAGGTCACGCCAGATTTTATAAATGATAACGCTCATGCGATTCTTTCCAATAAAAAAGGGAGTAGGAGGTAAGAATTGTAAGGATTAGGGAAAAAAATGAGAGATGAACTTTTTCTTCATTCTTCTGCCTTCATCCTTTATCAATACCCCGTCCAACCCGCGCCGCCCACGTATTCATCGCGGGTGATTTTGCCGTCGGTGATTTCCACCACGCGAGGCACGCGCCTGGCCAATTCCTTATCGTGAGTAACCATGAGCAGAGTTTTGCCCTGGGTAACCAACTCGGTAAAGAGATCAAAAACATCGCCTGCCGTGCGCGAGTCCAGGTTACCCGTCGGCTCATCGGCCACCAGCAGGGGCGGGTCGTTGGACAGGGCACGGGCAATGGCCGCGCGCTGCTGCTGGCCGCCAGACACCATGCTGGGTAGCTTGTGGGCCTGATCTTCCAGCCCGACAATTTCCAGCAGGTGCATGGCCCGCTCGCGGCGTTCTTTGGGAGTGTATTTGCGGGCAAAATCCATGGGCAAAATCACATTTTGCAGCAAGCTCAGGGCCGGGAGCATCTGAAAGAACTGGAAGATAATGCCCACATTTTGGCCCCGCCAGATGGCCAGTTGATTTTCGCTCATTTTGTGGACTTCCTCGCCGGTGACAATTACCTCGCCATCGGTTGGGCGGTCGATGCCGGTAATCATATTGAGCAAAGTTGACTTGCCGTTACCTGATGGTCCCACAATGGACACAAATTCACCGTCGGTCACATCAAAAGAGAGGCCCTTGAGAATGGTCACCTCTCCATCACCGACCGGAAAACTTTTGACCACATCTTTTACTTGTACAACGTAGTTGTTGCCGTTGCCATTTTCTTTTTTACCGTTCTCAAACAAACTCATTACTCCACCTCCAATTGAGAAATTAGAAACTAGAAACTGGAAATGAGATATTGGGGAGATGCATTCCCTAATCTCTAACTCTCTTGAGCCGCCCAAATCAAGTTCACTTTGGGCTTGTATTCGTTCACGTCATACATTTCATCAACATCTACCCGGTGAACGCCTTCGGTCACAAGTTTCAAATCAACATCGGTTAAGTTGTAACGCTGCTGGTAGGCCGTCATCCGGCCAAACTTACCTTCCTTCAACAGGCGGGCAGCCAGGATGGCAAAGTTGGTAGCTCCCAGTAAATCCTGCCCATCCGGCGCGCCGGTGCGGAGCAGGTAAGTGAGCGGCTGCATAAATACTTCTTCACCGGTAATCTGGTTGAGCAACTCGGCCACAACCATGCCGCTGCCCGCCAGACTACTGCCGGTTTCCAGTACTTCGTCCAGGATGAATTCATCCTCGGCTTTGGCTTCCTCGGCCTTCTGTTCGGTCATCAACTGCAACACTTCCGATTTGCTGCGCGGCGAAAGATGGGGCGTGTATTTTAAAACTTTATCCGGCTCGATATACGAGCCATCACTGACGGTAACCACCGCGTAATTGCTGGGATTGATCTGTTTGTCTTTCATTACCAGGCGGGCCAGTCGCTCCGGGTCGTAGGGTACTTCGGGGATAATGGCCCGATCAGCCCCGGCCAAAAAAGCCGTCATGAGCGAACTCAGGCCGGAATTGACGCCAAAGGTTTCTACCACAATAATCTGCTCCCGCGACCCGGCCAGTGCCCGCAGTTCGTGAATAAAAGCCACCCCCCGGGCCAGGCCGGTGCTGAAGCCAATGGTATAATCGGTGCCATTGACGTTGTTATGCACGGTTTTGGGAATGGCGATAATGGGCACCCCCTGCTGGCTTAGATGAGCGGCATATTTGAGCATGTCGTCATCGCCTATGGTTAGCAAGGTGCGATAATCAAGACGTTCAATAACCTCCTTGATGTGGGCGGTTAAATCCTGGCTGGCTGCGCCTTTTTGCCGCAAAAATTTGGGCACCAGGCGGCTCGGTACCTCCCGCGGGTCAACGCGCGAAGCGTGCAAAAAAGAGCCGGGGGTGCGGTCAATGGGCCGCACCATGTTTTTATTCAGTTCGATAAAGTTTTCGCCGTAGGTGGTGGGATCATGATAGTTGTAATTAATGAAACCTTCCCAACCTTTCCGCACCCCAATTGGCTCAAAACCCTCATCGATGGCCCGGTAGACCAGGCTCTTTAGACACATATTCAAACCGGGAACTTCACCCCCGCCGATCAAAATCGCCACGCGTTTGCTTGTACTCATTGCACACTCCTTGTGTAGTTTGGGTAGAAAATACCTCAATGGTGATATTCAGTTAATTATACGATGGAAACAAACTTAAGTTGCGCCAAATCCACAAGTTTGTGAATCTGGCTCAAATCTGGCCCGGATTATAGACCGTAAGCCTTAATAGCAGCAAAAGCATCCCCAAAGGCAAAACGGATTTTACGGCTCGTTTGCCTCTGGAGATGCTTAAAAGAGTTCTGGTTGAGAAATATCTGTTGCGTGATCCGTGTACGTGATAAGTGGTTTTTAACTCATCGCCAGGACAACATTCGTTCGTCGGTTCCGGCGTAGTTCAGGCTGATCCCGTCCAACTGGCCGCTGGCAAACATGGGGCGTTGGTCAGAACCGTCGGTGTTCATCAGCCAGATCTCCCACTGGCCGGTGCGGTTGGTTAAGAAGGCAATCTTAGTACCATCTGGCGACCAAACCGGGGCGGCATTGTTAAAATGCGGATTCTCCTGAGGCACAAAGCGCATCTTGCCGTATACCTCCTCACTGACCAGCCGGGTATTTTCGGCCAGCACGGTGAGCGGGGTCTCGGTCAGGCGTTGACGGTTACTGCCGTCGATGTTCATGGTGTAAATTTCCCAATGTCCATCCTGCCAGTAGGTTATCACCACCTTGCTTCCATCCGGCGAAATAACCGGGGTGTGGTCGCGATGGTCGGTAGACACCGGCTGATCCTGGCCGGTATCAATATTATTGAGGGCAATCCCATTTTTCCCCTTATAGATTACCTGGTTTGCCTCAGTTGGATGCCCGGTGGGGCCATAACTGTGTCGTTCGGTACTCAAGTCGATCAACTGGCTGGTAGCCAAATCAATCTGCTTCAAAAACCAATGAGCATCGGCGGGTAAATAGTAGACGAGGAACTGCATCCCGTTTCTTTCGACAATCTTGATGTCAACGGCCTCGGCCGGAATTTTTGGCTCCTGCCCTCTCATCGCTAACAGGGTGAGGTTGATCTCGTGCCGCTCTTTTTCAAGACGCCCACCCTGCTGATAACTGAACGTCAGTTTTGAGCCATCCGCCGACCATGTGGGCGACTTCATCTGGCGCCAGCCATGAGTCCAGGCCTGTTCGTTGCTACCGTCGATATTTATGGTAAACAACTCGTAGCGCGGCTCCCAGCGAGTAAAGGCAATCCTGGTTCCATCTGGCGAAAGTTGGGGATCGATCCCGCTGGTGATCCAGCGCAGGCCGGTGCCGTCGGCGTTGATAAGGTAAATATCGCCTCCATTCTGAGTTTGGAAGACAAGCTGGCCACTGCCGTTGTCGGCAACCGCCGCCACAACTCCGACCGGAGCGGCAACTCCGGCCGCTGTCGCCTCGCCGGAACCCGTTGCGGCGGGAGCCGTTTCGCCCGCCAGCGGCAAATCAATCCCTTCAATGCGCCAGCGGCCATTGTATTTACCGGCGTACACTGCGATTGGACGATTTCCGGGCTGCATGGTTGCTTTTACCTGATAAGTCACATCGCTCACCCAATCGGCGCCCGTAACTTCAAAACTGGTGGCGGGATTAGCCTGGAAGGCGGCGGTAATCTCATCTGCATTAACACTATCCAGCAGGTAGAATTTCATGGTATTAACCAGTTCAGGGCGCAGTAAGGTAATCAAAAAGCTATTGGCTGCGGCCCTGGCCAAAGTGGTATCCAGGTTATCCTGAGTTTGAGCCAGTGCCGGGGCTGTCGCTCTCAAACCAAATACCACACTAATTATCAAAACCAGGTACAAAATCTTTTTTATGTTCATAGTGATACCTACCTTTTGTAAGCGTGCGGCAAGCCATCCTTTGCCGGTTTGACCAGGCTGGATGCAGCTTTACTCCACGCGGTCAACTCATCCCTATAGCTCTGGTCCAACTTCAATATCCACAAAGGTGGTCATGCCCCAACGCAACAACGATGTATCGCCTTTGGTAATGTCAATCAGAACCGTGTAGGTCACGTCGCCGGCTTTGGTTTCCGACTGGGGCTTGATACGGACGACCACGCCTTCGAATTCCTCACCGGGCAATGCGTCCACGCTGATGGTGACGTTGGCTCCTTCCTTCACATTCACCACATCAATCTCGGTCAAGTCGTCGGTTTCAATTTGCCAGCGTGAGGTATCACCTACCGAAATAACCGGCTCGCCCGGAGAGACCATTTCGCCTGGGTTGACATTTCTGGCTCCGATGGTTCCGGCAAAGGGCGACTTCAACTCGGTTTTGACCAGTTCGGTTTGGGTGGAGGCTACTCCGGCTTCGGCAGCCTGGATTCCGGCATTGGCGGCCACAACCCCGGCTTCGGCCACGGCTATTTGTTCGTCTGTGGCTCCGGCCAGAATTTGAGCCAGGGCCGCCTCGGCTCTGGCAACCTCGGCCTGGGCCTGAGCAATTTGTTCGGGGGTTGCCCCGGCTTTAACTTTGGCCAAAGCTGCCTGCGCTTCCTTTACTCCGGCGCGAGCAATGGCCACATCCTCGTCTGTGGCTCCGTTTACGAGTTTTTCATATTCGGCCTGGGCGGCTTCGTACTCCAGGGTAGCTTGCTGGAGCGCCACCCCATAAGGTTCGGCCACATCTGGTTCGCCATAAATGAACTTGTCGTAGTCGGCCTGAGCCAGGCGTACATTCGCTTCGGTTTGAAGGAGGTGCGCTGAGGCTGCTCTCAAATCTTCGTCACGGGCTCCAGCCAGAACCTGATTCAGGGCGGCCTGGGCACTTTCAATTCTGGCTTCGGCCTGGGCGATGTCTTCCTTGGTTGGTCCGGCAATCACTTCGGCCAGGGCCGCTTCCGCTTGGGCCAGGGCCGCTTCGGCTTGGTCGATTTCCTCCGGGGTAGCCCCGGCCTTGATTTGGTCCAAAGAGGCCTCTGCCTGGGCCACCGCCGCCTCCGCGCTAACCAGGCTGGCTTGCGCTTGCCCCAGCGCCGCCTGCTGCGTAGAGTCGTCCAGTTGGGCCAATACTTGACCCTGGGCAACCTGGTCGCCTTCTTCAATTTCAACCGCAGTCACTCGCCCCCCCACCTCAAAAGATAAGTTGGCTTCCTGCACCGGAATCACAAAAGCTTCGGCGGATACCACATTGGGTTGCTGAATGGCCTGAACTTCGACTGGCTCAGGTGTTTCGGTTGACTCAGGGGAACAGGCAATAACTCCACCGGCCAACAAAACAATAACAAGTATGGTGGCAACAAATTTGAGTTTCATGATTGGTCTCCTCATTTCTCAAGTGAACCAGAAATTTTGAAATTCACTTTTTCGGTTTCGATATTTTGACTTACATTCAGATATGCTATACGAGAACTGGTACAAAAAGTTGTACTCTGGCTACAAAAAATCGCACAATACACTTCTCAGTAATTAAGGTCCATTCGTTTGCTGCTGTTGTGGTTATAATCTCCCGGACAATTTGCGCCATAGCTTGTTTGGTTTTCTGATGACATCGTTGATGAGGGGGTAAGCCTGATCATAAAATATGTGCGTATTGTGCAGTAAAAATCGAGTCTTGTCAATAGAGTTTTTCGTGAAAATCGTTATCAACAAAATCTTTTCAACACTTCCTCCAACGCTTTTATCGGCTACTGGCCGGGGTGTTGGCACAGGTTAGTCAGTTTGTACATACATCTGTTTTTTCGACCTGTGCAATAGGTCGAATAATTCCCCGAAGGGGCGGGGGGCTTGGGGGGTAGTTCCCCCCATTATCCCCCCTTCCCTGTGCCGCTATTGCACAGGTACTGTTTTTTTGAAGAATAATTAACTTTGGCTAAAAAAATATTTAGTTTTAACTAAAAATTTAATCCGATTATAGCACATTTCTTTTCAAACTGTCAAGGTGTCTAAGAGGTGCTACTCATACGCCAGCACCTCGCGCACCGTGAGCCGCGCGGCATTGCGGGCCGGGATGAAGCTGGCCAACGCGCTCAATACTACTACCACCACCAGCCAGGTCCACACCCCGGTTAGCGAATAAGTGAAACTGAATGGCGTACCCAATACCTGGATACCGACGGCGTTGGCCAGCAGTTTGCTCAAGGGTAAAGCCAGCCCCGTGCTGAACAACCAACTGAGCAGGCCAATGGCCATGCCTTCGCGGATAAAGACCCAAGCTACGCCCCGCGTGGGCGCACCAATGGCCCGCAGCACCCCAATTTCGCGGGTGCGCTCCAGCACGTTGATGCTCATGGTGCCCATCAAACCCAGCCCCCCCACAATGGCCAGCATAAAGGCCATAATCATCAACAGGGCGATAATGATGCCAAAAAACGCCCTGCCCTCGGCCTGCTCGGTCGCCATCGTGGCCACGGCGTCAACATCCACACCCAGCCGGTCAAATCGGGCGGCCAGGCCGTTGGAAATCTCCCATACCCCGGCCTCATCGTGGCGGTTAGTGGCTACATGAAGCGCATCGGCCTGGCCGACCTTGCCGGTAACCTGGGCGATGTAATCGTAATTGGCGTAAGCCATGGGCACCATCATGCCCATACCAATGCCCACCACCTGGAACGACCGCTCGCGGCCGTCCACTTTAAACGTTACCTCGTCACCCAGTTTCAGATCGCCTTCTTCCTTGATAAGAATAGAGTCCACCACCACGGCGTTTTCATCGCCGGGTAACAGCCAGCGGCCTTGCAGAATTTCGGGACCGCGCACCAACTGTGACTCCGCGTGCGGGGCAAACATGTAAATCATTTTGGTCTCGCTGCCGTCGGGCCGCACCCGGCGGGCGGGCACTTGCAGCCAGACATCCGTGGTGGCGACGCCGGGGATGGACAAAGCCTCGCGCTGCACTTTTTCGGCCCGGTAGGCGCGGCCAAACACAAACATGGCGTCGAAGTTCCACATGTGCAGTATGTCGTCCATGGTGGTGTCCAGCGACGATTGCATGCTGAAGACAGCGATGAAGATGGCCCCGGCCAGGGTCAGGGTGATGAGAGTCAGGGTGAGCCGCCACTTGCTGCGAAATATATTGCGCATCGAGAGCAAAATGGGCCGCAGTAATACCCGCCGGGCAAACCACAGGTTAGCGCCCGACAGCAGCCGGTCAATCAGGCCGGTCCCAAAACGGCCCTTGCCCAGGGTAAAGGCGCTCATCGCCTCAACGGCGGTGATGGGCAGGTTGGTAATGAAAGGCGGCAGCGAGGCCAGCACTGGCGTGAGCAGGCCGATGATGATTTGCAGCATAATGGCCTCCGGCGGTGTGGCCAGCTCGGCCAGGTCGAAGTTGAACATAGCAGCCATAAACCGGCTCAATTCTTGCGCCCCAACAATACTCAAGGGGACAGCCATAAGCAGGGCCAGCAGGCCGTAAATCAGCACCAGGCCCAAATACATGCCCATAATCTGGCCGGTGGTTGCGCCAACGGCCTTCATAATGCCAATTTGCCGCCGCTGCTGGGCCAGCAGCGCGGAAATGGTGTTGATAATCAAAAACACGCTCAAAAACAACGACAGCAGGCCAATAATGCCCATCAGCAACAAAATACCCTGCAAAACGGCGTCCATGGGTATCTGGCCTGGCTCAACAGTCATGGTCATGGGAATGGTCAGGCCACTGCGTTCGGCCCTGTTTTTGACCATGTTGACCACATCTTGGGCGTGAGTTTTGTCGCTTTGGTTTTTGGGCACGATGTGCAGCTCGTTAAAGCCGTAAGGCTCGCCAAACCATTCCATGGTTTTCATGGACACGTAGCCGTAGGGTGTGCCGTCAATTTGGGCTGGCAACTGGGCCAGGTCGTGCACGGTGCCGGCAATACGCAGATGGCGCAGCTTTTTGTCGGCGGTTTCCATTGAGATGACATCGCCGATTTGGGCCTTGATGACCGGCAAGGCGGCCCGTTCAATGAGAATTTCGCCGTCGGGCGGCGGCCAGGCTCCGGCCTGCGGCCAGATTTTGTTGACCCGGATGTCGTCGTAATCGGCCACGGCAAAGATGGTCAGATTGACCCAATTATCCGAGCCGGTCTGGACGCGACCTATCAGGATGTACCGGGCGTCGGCGTCGGCCACTTCGGGCATGGCGCGTACGGCCCGCACAAAGTTTTCGTCAAATGGTTCCAGGGTGCGCACCGTACCGCTGGAGGGGTTGATGGCGGCGTAATTCTTGGCCATTTCGGTGGACAGGATGGACCGGGCGCTGATAATGGTGCCCACGGCAAACAACCCCACGGCAATAGACAGCACAATCAGAACCGTGCGTATTTTATTGCCCCATAAATCGTTGATAACTTTGTGCCAGCGTGACCTAAGCATGGGACACCTCCTGGTTGGGGTCAGCCATAAGTTCTCCATCGGTGAGGGTAATGATACGGCTGCCTCGCCGGGCGACATCTTCATCGTGGGTTACCAGCACCACCGTTTTGCCTTGGTCTACCAATTCTTCAAACACATCAATGACCGCTTCCGAGGTCACCGAATCCAGACTGCCGGTCGGCTCGTCGGCCACCAGGATGGGCGGGTCGTTGGCCATGGCCCGGGCAATGGCCACTCGCTGCTGCTGCCCGCCCGAAACAGCCGTGGGCGGCTTGTGCGCGTGTTCGGCAATTTCAACTTGTTCCAACAGGCGCATGGCTCGCTGGCGCTGCTGCCGCAACGAGTAGCGGTGGGCAAAGTCCATGGGCAGGGTGACGTTTTGCAGTACGGTGAGCGTTGGCAAAAGTTCAAACGTTTGGAACACCACCCCCACGGTCTGGCCCCGCCACCGGGCCGCCTGCTCCGGTTGCAGTTGGTGCACCGGCGTACCGGCCACCCAAATCTCACCAGCGGTGCAACGATCCAGGCCGGTAATCATATTGACCAGGGTGGTCTTACCAGCGCCCGACTTGCCCATGATGACCAAAAACTCGCCCGGCCTGACTTCCAGGTCAATGCCTTTGAGCGCGGTCACCTGGCCGGCGCGACTCTGATATTTTTTCACCACGCCGCGGAGGGTGATGAGCGATCCGTTGTGGTTATTTTTTGTCTTATTTGAGTTAGACCAGATCATAGAAATCTCCAGGGTAGCAAGATACCAGAGTAGCAAGGAGGTATAACGACTTTGTCAGCCAGTCACCTGCTATTTTGTTACTGTTACCTTGTTACTTGTTATTTACTACCACATGCCCGGCAACAAACGGTAGCGTACATCCTGAGCGTATTCCTGATAGCCCTTAAGTTCTCTAACAAGCACTTTTTCTTCATTCCTTATCCTGACCAAAAGAACGGGAATTATCAACAGGGCAGGGATCATGGCCCAGTAAGACCCCAAGGCCAGGGGCAATGAAATACACATCAGCAATACGCCCAGGTACATAGGGTGACGAACAATTGCATATAGCCCACTACTGATAACAGGCTGTTCCTGTTCTACTTCTACAGTACGGGCGGCAAATCGATTTTCTCTAACGACAAGAAAACAGATTCCATAACCAAGCATTACAAGAACATCAGCCGCAATGACAACTACCACGGGCACATCAGACCACCCGAAACGTTTGTCAAAGCCTGGAATCAGAAAAGTGAGCACAAAAAAGAGAGACAGGATTTTGATAATCAGCTTTTGCTCCGCCTCCTGCTCACTTGTTTTTGACCTTCGTTCCAGGAGTTTAGGATCGTTCTTGAGCCAATAGCTAAAACCGAGCACCATAGGGATGAAGAGGATGGCTAAAACAACCCAGGCTTCCCAAAAGGCGAAAGTCCCTGCCGGCAAAAAGAACACGGCCAGCCAAATAAGGAAAAAAAACGATAGTCGTCCATAAAATGTTTGGGCTAATTTTCTTTGAGAAATCGAATTATTATTCATGAAACTCTTCCATTTTCTAAAATGATTTACCACACACCCGGCAACAAACGGTAGCGCACATCCTGGGCGTACGCCTGGTAACCCTCCAAATTTTGCCGGAGCATGGTGTCTTCAAGCGCGGTGCGGATAACCAAAAACGGCGCCGAGAGAATCGCGGGGATAAACGCCCACCAAGACCCCAGCAAAAACGGCGTGGCCAGTTGGTACAAGATTGCCCCCACGTAACCCGGATGGCGCACAAATCGGTAAGGCCCACCGGTTTGAACGGTGTGGCTGGCTTGAAGGCGGACAGTGGTGGAGAAAAACGCATTCGAGGCCGTTGCCCAGAGCACCAATATCCAACCCAGCCCAAAACCAACCAGCCCAACCAGGTGCAGCGCCAGCGACATGGCCGACCAGCCAAAACGCACGTCCAGCGCGGCCACAATCCACGAAAGCATAGGCAGGACTCCTGCCCCCATCCCTGTTAGGAATTTATCCGTCTTCGTGGCTCCCTCTTCACGCAATCCCCTGGAACGTTGGGCGAGTAGGGCTGGATTGGTAGGAATCAGAATGAGCACATGAACAATCGAAGCGAGAGCGAATAGTCCAATAAAGACCCAACCCCACCCCCAATCCCAGCGACCGGCGGCAGGGAACAGAATAATAACAAAGAAGATCAAACCTACAATGGCTTTGACAATCCACGACACAACCCCTCGTCTGACTTCGGGTGTCATTTTTGGAGCCTTTTTTGAAGCATTATCATTCATCATTATCTCTCTAAAAAAGATGTTGATTACCAAATAAGGGGCAACAGGCGATAACGCACCTGCTGTGTATATTCTTTGTAGCCATCGAGTTCTTCTTGAAGGGTTTTGTCTTCAAGCGCGGCCCGAATTATCATCAGGAGCACGGTCAACACGGCTGGGATAAACGCCCATAGGGAGCCAAGCATCAACGGCGTAGCCAGATGGGCAATGACCCCGCCCGCATAACCTGGATGGCGAACGTATTGGTAAGGCCCGTCGGTGACAACCGTGTGCCCTCGTTCTGTTTGAATGCGGACGGTGGCAGAGAAAAACCTATTTGACATGGTGGCCCAGTAAGCCACCAGATATCCCAATACAAGAATTGCAAGCGCAATCAATTGCGGTTCAAGTGAAATCTGTGGCGACCAGCCAAAGCGCATATCCAACCCGGCCATAATCAATGTAGCCAGCGGGCCTAAAAAAGCCGTAAGTCGAACGAGGACCTTGTCCCAGGCTTTGGTATCTTCTTTTTCCAAGGCCCCAGCCCGTTCTTCAATTAAATCTGGATATTTGCGTAACATCATTACCCGGCTGACCACACTGGTGATGAGCATCAGCCCCACATAAATCCAGGCCATGGTCCAATCCCATCGTCCTGCAGTAATAAATAGAATGGCTAGCAACAGGGTCATATAAACAATGGCCCGGATAATCATACGCACCCGGCCGACATTGGTTATCTCACTTTTTTTATTTGATGGGGTGACAGATGTGTTGGTATTCATTTTATACCTCCTGGGTCCGGTTAATTTCATCCACAATTTTGCCATCGGCCAGCACAATGGTGCGTTTGGCCCGTTTAGCCAGATCGTTATCGTGAGTCACCATCAACATCGTTTTGCCCTGTTCCACCAGACTCGCAAATAGCCTGAACACCATCTCGGTGGTTTTTGAGTCCAAATTTCCGGTTGGTTCATCGGCGGCTAAAATCGGGGGATCGTTGGCCAGAGCGCGGGCAATGGCGATACTTTGCAACTGTCCCCCCGAAAGGGTGGAAGGGAGGTGGTGGGCGTAATCGGCCATTTCCACCTGCTCCAGCAGATGCATGGCCCGTTCAGGACGTTCAGCAGACGGGTAAATTTGACCATAGTCCATTGGCAACATCACGTTCTCAACGGCGGTGAGGGTTGGCAGTAATTGGAAGAACTGAAAAATAACGCCAACGGTCCGTCCCCGCCACACGGCAATTTGGCCGTGTTTGAGCCGATGAACGGCCGTGTTGCCCACCATCACTTCCCCCGATGTGGGGCTATCAATGCCGGTAATCATGTTAATGAGGGTGGATTTGCCGCTGCCCGACTTACCGACAATGGACACAAACTCGCCGACGCCCACCTGCAAATCGAGGCCTTTGAGCGCGGTAAAATCACCAGCGGTGGTGTGGAATATTTTCACCACCTGCTGCAAGTCGACGAGGAAACCATTGTGATCTATGTATTGGCCATTTGCGCCATTGGATTTATTACGCTTGAGATTGACGCCAAACATCACTCTGCCCCTTGTTGAATCTCAGTAGGTCCAGGTTATTGTTCTGAATAGTCAGGACTTACGCAAACATGTCATTTTGAGCGACCAGAGGGAGCGAAAAATCCCTAAAACGTGGACTTGCCAATAGAATTTTTGGGG
>JAFGNV010000135.1 GCA_016926805.1 Anaerolineae bacterium | reverse complement strand
TTCTCAATAAATAGGGGCGAATTCATACATTTACCCGGTAGGGACAGAATAATATTCTGTCCCTACCCCAAAATATTGAGAGGATACGAATTCCCTTAATCAACCAGCCGTCGTTTGAGCCAGAGAACAAGGGCCAGCACCAGGGCAAACGCAGCCCCAAAAGCGGCGCTGGACGCCGGTCCAAAAACAGCGTTGACGTTGCCGGTCACCCGTCCGGCAACCATCAAAATTGTGCCGCTGTTATCGCCGGTAGAAACATTCCGGCCCATAATGATTCCGCCACCGCTTTGATCCATGGTTACCTCGCCGCGGCTGATAACGGCCCTGGCCATACTCTGGTTGAGTTTGACATTGCCACTGGCCAGAATTGCCCCGGCATTTGAGGCAGTCAGGTTAGCCTCGGTGGTTTCCGCAAACACCAAGCCGCCTTGGGTGATCGACAGACTCTCGGCCCCGGCCTGCACCGCCCCGCCTTGCCGGATAGTGACGGCGTTGCCCTGCACCCTCTGCGCCCCAGTCTGTCGCAATTCGACCGTGTCTGCCTCTACCCGACCAACCCCGGCCAGAGAAATGAGGGCAGTTTTTGCCCGAATCTCGTTGGCGCGGCCATAGCGTATGGTCACCGTGTCGGCCTGTAGATTATTGACATCCTGGCCGGTGACTTCTATTTCACCACCATTTGCAGGTGCGGTATCGTTTGACTTTTCCCCATCAGTCATTGTTACCCTCCTGATAAATTAGACTAGGTTCTGTTGACATTTCGGATTATGTCATTCTCTGAGCAACCAATCGGAGCGAAGAATCTCCTGTTTCAACTTCAATTTATGTCTATTCCCAGAGATTCCTCGTCGCTTCGCTCCTCGGAATGACATTTTTAGGTAAATGTCAACAGAACCCAAAAACCTCCGAGATTATTTCTCGCGGAGATTCGGTCAATTTTACTCTAAAATCCAACGGTCGATTGACCGCTCATAATTCAATAAGTCGGTTTCTTCAAACCACAGGGCAATCTCGATAGCGGCATTTTCAGGGCTATCGGAACCGTGCACCAGGTTACGTCCTACCATCAGACCAAAATCACCGCGAATAGAGCCGGCCGTTGCTTCGGCCGGGCGGGTTGCGCCAATGGTATTCCGCGCCACCTGCACCGCTGCCGGTCCCTCCAAAACCATGGCCACTACCGGGGAGGAAGTGATGTATTCGATGAGGGGGTCAAAAAAAGGTTTGCCCTGGTGAATGGCATAATGCCGGCGAGCCAGTTCATCCGATACCTGAATGAGCTTCAGCGCCACTATCTTAAGGCCGCGCTGCTCAAAACGGGTAATTATTGGGCCAATCAAGCCTCGCTCCACGCCATCTGGTTTAATGAGGATTAAGGTTCTTTCCACAATTGTCTCCTGGAATTTGAGGTTATCTCATTATATTTGTTTTGAAACCGGGTTACCGGCGCAACTAATGAGGTTACATTTCGTCAATGGATAAAAGTTGTTTAATGGCTGATTTCAAGTAAGCAGCATATCACAATTGTTGGAGTTGACAAAATTTTGTGCCAGGCATTTAATAATCCCCCCTTGGACCTTAACTCTTTTGTCTAATCCAAGAATGCATAGGGGCACCCCAATTCTTGGCAAGCAAAAAGGCCGGGAGTAGTCCCAGCAGTCCCAGCCTTTGATGATACAAAACAAAAATTTAACTACAACTTGGTGAGGGCCTGGCGGTAAATATCCAAGGCGCTCTGCAGACGCCCATCCTTCATCATGGCGTCGCCCAACAGCTGGTAAAGCAAATAGTTAGACGGATAGGATTTCACCGTTTGCTGTAAGTCGTCGATGATACGATCCAGGTGAACTCCCCGCGACACCAGGCTGTCGTAAATGTGCGCGGCCTCTTCGATCTCGCCTTTATCACGGACGATACGGGCCAACTTTAAACGTTCATCCGGATCAGGGGGTAAATCATCTTCTGGTTCCGCTTCAGCTTCGGCAACTGCGGGCGCGGCTTCGGTCACGGGACGAGAAACACGTGGAGCAGCTGCGGTAACGGGTTCTTCTTCTTGACGCAGCTTTTTCAACCAATTGGGCATGCCTTCGGGTGCTTCAGCAGGTTCTGGTTGGGGGGCGGGGGGGGCAGTGGTCGGAACCGACAGCGGAATTTCTTCTTCCTCTTCTTCAAAAAACTCTTCCTCTAACCAGGCCGGTAATTCCTCAACAACTTCCTCAACTTCAGGCTGGGCCGGTTCAGGCGGCAGAGTCGGGTCGGGTTCAGGTTTGGGCGCTGCTGGAGCCTCGGTCGCCGCCGGTTCAATTTCTTCTTCAAATTCCTGCAACCAGTCGGGTAATCCTTCCTCATCAATGAGACCATCTTCAAGTGCGGGGCTTGGAGCTGCCGGCTCGGGCGGCATCTCCGCAACAGGTTCTGCCTCGGCAATTGGTTCCGGTTCCATCCCTGGTTCCTCTTGAACTTCTTGCAGCCAATCCGGCAATTCTTCTTCGATGAGGATCTCTTCCTCTTCGGCCATCCCCACAAAAGGTTCGGGGCTTGGCTCCGATGGCTCAAATGCTTCTCCCTCATCGATTTCGACTTCCTGCAGCCAATCAGGGAGGTCCACCTCTTCAAGAGCACTACCTTCGGCCACCCCGGCTACGGTCTCTAAATCCGCAAATGAAGGAACTGTCTCACCTTCTTGAACTTCTTTTAACCAATCGGGTAAAGCCTCTTCCTCAATTTCCTCAGAGATATCAGGAAAGGCTGTTGCTGCCTCAACTTCAGCGGATAGGCCTGGTTCAACTGTTTCTTCCTGCGCCTCTCTCAGCCAGTCAGGCAGTTCTTCTTCCATTAATTCATCCCGGCCAGCAGAGAGAGGCTCCCCCACAGATTCTGCTGTTATCTCCGGCGCTGGCAATTCCGGTTCTTCTGCGGATATATCTTCCAGCCAGTCGGGTAAGGCCCCTTCTCCTGCAGCCAGATCATCGGCCATTACCGGCTCCGCCGCCGCCGGTTCGCTTTCGTCCATTGCCTGCAACCAATCTGGCAAGATTTCTGCTTCCACTTCTCCAGGACCACCCTCAGCCGGGGGCATAGCGGTGAACTCAGTATCTGGCTCGGTGGTTTCCTCATCCGCCACTTCTTGCAACCAATCCGGCAAATCTGCCTCTATCCCCTCTTCTTCGTCACCGGCAACTGGGGCAGGAACGGGTTGAGGTGACACGGTTTCAGGCGCTGCTACCCGAGGGGCAGGAGTCTCCTCGGCAATGGTCTCCCCCGGGCCAGGGGAGACATCCTGTAACCAATCCGGCAGTTCATTCTCTATTATCATCAAATCATCATCAGCCGTTGCTTCCGGCAGGGGTGCTGGCCCGGGTAGTACTTCATCTGCGGGGACTTCCTCTTCGCCCATATCCTGTAACCAATCAGGTAAGTCTTCCTCGACCATCGGTTCAGGTTCAGGCCCAGACTCGGGAATTGGCGCCGGAGGCGATGGTTCCGCTCTGGGTGCTGGCGCTTCTGCCGCAGCGCGGACCTCATCCCCGGAAACGTCGCGTAACCAGTCTGGCAAATCTTCTTCTACCACCATTTTGTCATCATCAGGTTCAGGTATTGGCGACGGCGCTGGCGAAGACACAGGTTGTGGTTCTGGAATTGGTTCAGAGGGTACTTCAACAGCCGGGGGTGCGGCAGGGGGCGGTTCCTCGGTCACCGGCTCAGTATCAAGCCTTTTTCTGACCAACTCATCCTCAGAGGTGGAAATCAAATAATCTCTGGCCGACATTCCCTCTGCGCCTACGGGACGCTCCTCCGCAACGGTGTTCAAATCGATGCCTTCTTCTGCCAAAAGTCGCTCTAAATCCGACATGCTATCATCAGCCGCCGGTGTAGCCGCAGAAGTGTTTGATTCCACCGTAGATTCTCCTTCACTTTCTTCTGAAGATGTGGCGCCCGTTCCCGACCGAATACTTTGCAGCCAATCAGGCACATTCGACTCGTCCATGGTGCTCCCCCCAGGGGAGGCAATTGCCTTCAACCAGTCGGGCATTGGACCGTCAACAGGTGATTCGATTTCAGGTTCACCCGAGTCATTCTCAGGTATATCTGATAAATCACTCATAACATTTACGTTTTATTCAAAATACTCCAGGGATTCTTAGGGATCAATGTTATCCGGCTTTGATCGACTGGCAAGGGAAAATCCTGGCGCCAAGGTTAAACAACTCACCATAACTCATTATCCAATTCCACCATGCATCTGGTTGTAATCACGGGTCATATTCATCACAACCCGCTGGCAGAACTGACATAATCTTAAGTCAAATTATATCATACCTTTTTTGACATTACAAGCTAAGTTTTACAAAACATAAGAATTTTGACATTTGGCGCAATATTTTGTCCATTAGCCATTTTATTTTGGGCCAACTCTTGAGCGATTGTGGGTATCATGCTCCAGACATTATGATTGATAACGGCCATCAAGTATTCCAGGCAAAGTTAATACCAGAAATCACCATTCTGTGGTAAGATGTCTCTACCACTTTATATGATACGGAGGTTACCCTGATGTTGCTCGGAAAATTTGAGGATTACCTGGATCAGCCCCAACGAGAACTGTTCGCCCGCCTCAACAGCCCTGCCCAAATCCAGGCTTTTCTGGATGAAACCCTCTATAGCGCCGAAGATGCCAACCGCTGTCCGGTCAGAGTTTTGCAGGAGCGGGTGGCTCATTGTTTGGATGGCGCTTTATTCGCCGCCGCCGCCTTGCGCCGGATTGGGTATCCTCCCCTGATTATCGACATGCTGCCCGATCCTGGCCAGGATGACGATCACGTGCTGGCAATCTACCGGCGGGAGGGATTTTGGGGAGCGGTAGCCAAATCCAACTTTGTCGGCTTGCGATTTCGGGAGGCCATTTACCGCAGCCTGCGCGAGTTGGTGCTGTCGTATTTTGAAGATTTTTACAACGTTAATGGAGAGAAGACGTTACAGAGTTACACCCGGCCGTTGAATTTAGAGCGATATGACCGGGTTGGATGGATGTGGCGAGACGAAGGGGTAGATATAATAGAACAGCGCCTGGGCAAGCTGAAACGGATCGAATTGGTGAGTCAGGCAATGGTGAGCCATTTTGTGATGGTCGACAAGTTATCATATAAAGCAGGGATGCTGGGGGTCAATGAGGCCGGTTTATATCAGCCCCGGCGGTGAGGAACGGTATTATCTTAAATGATTTGCCCGTAGCTGCCGGCGCTCACACCGGATAGGAGAAACAATCTTAAGCAAGCCGCCAACGCATGGTTGGTGGCTTTTTATGTTATAGGATTCAACCAAGAAAGCCGGGCCGATGGGGGCTAAGAGCGAGCATGGAAGGAATGTGTGGTCATATTTTGACCGGAAACTTTTTTGATGGTACAGTAACAGTTTGGTTATTAATCTTTTGACGAGCGTGGATATGACACAAAAATATCTCATCGTCCGCGGCGCGCGCCAGCACAATTTAAAAAACATCGACCTGGAAATTCCGCGAGATCAACTGGTGGTGATTACCGGCCTGTCGGGCAGCGGCAAGAGCAGTCTGGCCTTTGACACGATTTACGCCGAAGGCCAACGCCGTTATGTCGAAAGCCTGTCGGCCTACGCCCGCCAATTTTTGGGACAAATGGACAAGCCGGATGTGGACCAGATTGAGGGACTCAGCCCGGCCATCTCCATCGACCAGAAGGGAGCCAGCCACAATCCTCGCTCCACCGTAGGCACGGTAACCGAGATTTACGATTACCTGCGCCTGCTCTTTGCTCGGATTGGCATCCCGCATTGTCACCTCTGCGGGCGAGAAGTTAACGTGCAGACCACCCAGCAGATTGTGGACGCGATTCTGGATAAGCCCGACGGCAGCCGGATTATGATCCTGGCCCCCTTGGTGAAGGAGCGCAAGGGCGAGCACAAGGCCGTGTTTGAAGACATCCGCAAGGCCGGTTTTGTGCGGGTGCGGATTGACGGTGAAATCCACGATCTGGACGAGGTGTTTGAACTGGAGCAATACAAATCGCACACCATCGAGGCGGTGGTAGACCGGCTGGTCATCCGGCACAACGCGAAGAATGAAACGGATGACGAGGTTCGCCTGGCCGATTCGGTGGAAACTGCGCTCAAACTGGGCAGCGGCGCGCTCATCGTTCACGATGTCACCAATGGCGACAAGCCGTGGGACCGGCTCTTTAGCGAGCATTTTGCCTGCGTGCATTGCGGAATCAGCCTGCCGGAAATCGAACCCCGCACCTTCAGCTTCAACAGCCCGCATGGGGCTTGCCCGGCGTGCGACGGTTTGGGGGCGAAGCTCAAAGTTGACCCCGAATTAGTGTTGAATCTCGACAAAACACTGGCGCAGGGCGCTATTCGGCCCTGGGCCAGGCAGAGTCAACGTCACGATAACGGCTATTATGCCCAATTGGTGGCTGCCGTAGCCGACCATTACAACCTGCCCCTGGATACGCCGCTGGCGGAATTTAGCCCCAAACAAAGAGACATCCTGCTTTACGGTGGAACCGCCGGTGACGAAGTGAGCCTGAGCTACCGCAACGCCGAAGGCCAGACGCGGTCTTACCGAACAACCTTCGAAGGAATTATCCCCCATCTCCAGCGCCGTTATAAAGAAGCAAGCAAGGCCAACAATAACTATTTGACCACGGAGATCGAACGGTATATGTCGACCCAAAGCTGTCCGGCTTGTGGCGGGCATCGCCTGCGCCCCGAAGCGCTGGCGGTCACGGTAGCCGGGAAAGGAATCCACCAGGTCAGTGATCTGGCCGTGACCGAGGCATTGGATTGGTTTAACGCCTTACGGGGAGAACAGGTTGACGGCTACACTTCGGCCAACCTCACCGACCGGCAACGATTGATTGCCAGCCAGATTCTCAAAGAGATTGTAATCCGGCTGCAATTTATGCGCGATGTGGGACTGGATTACCTGACCCTCAGCCGGGCGGCGACCACCCTCTCCGGCGGCGAGTCGCAACGAATCCGGCTGGCCACCCAGATTGGCTCGCAACTGATGGGGTGTTTGTACATTCTCGACGAACCCAGTATTGGCCTGCACCAGCGTGACAACCAGCGCCTTATCAACACCCTCAAAGGCATCCGTGATCTGGGCAATACCGTACTGGTAGTGGAACACGATGAAGACACCATGCGCAGTGCGGATTGGCTGGTTGAAATGGGACCGGGCGCGGGCAAGCACGGCGGCGAAGTGGTCGCCTCGGCGGAGCGGGAGAAATTTTTGCAAGGACCATCGCTGACGGCCCAATATCTGCGCGGCGAGAAAACCATCCCCCTGCCTCTGACCCGACGCGACGGCAACGGCAAAGAGATTATGGTGGCTGGCGCCAGAGAAAACAATCTCAAAGGCATCGACGCCGCTTTCCCTTTGGGCAAATTCATTTGCGTCACGGGCGTCAGTGGCAGCGGTAAAAGCAGTTTGGTGATAGAAATTCTTTACAAAAAACTGGCCCAATTGATGTACCGGGCCAAGGCCACGCCCGGCAAACACGAGGCCATCAAAGGCATCGAGTGGATTGACAAAGTGATCGACATCGACCAGAGTCCCATTGGCCGCACCCCGCGCAGTAATCCGGCTACCTACACCGGCCTGTTTGCGCCCTTGCGCGAGCTTTACGCCAGCCTGCCGGAGAGCAAATTGCGCGGCTATAAAGCCGGTCGTTTCAGCTTTAATGTCAAGGGTGGTCGCTGCGAGGCCTGCCAGGGCGATGGCATCATTAAAATCGAAATGCAATTTTTGCCCGACGTGTACGTGCCTTGCGAGATTTGTCACGGCAAACGCTACAACCGGGAGACTCTGCAAATCAAGTACAAAGGCAAAACCATTTCCGAGGCCCTGGATATGACCGTGGACGAAGGGCTGGAATTTTTCTCCAATATCCCCTCTATCCGCAAAAAATTGGAGACGTTGCACGCGGTAGGGCTGGGTTACATCACCCTGGGCCAACCGGCCACCACTCTCTCCGGCGGCGAGGCCCAACGGGTAAAACTGTCCAAAGAGTTGAGCCGCCGCTCCACCGGCAAAACCCTATACATTTTAGACGAGCCAACCACCGGCCTCCACTTTGCCGACATCGAGCGTTTGCTGGCGGTATTGAGTCTGCTGGTGGATGGGGGAAACACCGTGGTGGTGATTGAACATAACCTGGAAGTGATCAAGTGCGCCGATTGGGTGATCGATATTGGTCCCGAGGGCGGTCATGCCGGAGGCCGGGTTGTAGCCACCGGTACCCCGGAGCAAGTGGCCGCCAATAAAGATAGTTATACCGGACGATGGTTGCAGCGAGCCTTAACCGGCAGAGCCGCCTGCTGACGTATAGGCTGCGCCAGCCACCGCCCCAAAATTGAATCTGTTAATACCTCCTCAATTATGGCGAAGACAAAAAAGAGACGCTCTCAAAAATCGATCGGCCAGCAGGTTATCAGTTATGTATGCCGCCCTGTATTGGCCTATTTCAGAATGCCCGGCTCAAAGACCTTTGGCATATTATTTGTTCTTTTTGCCACCCTGTTGGTGGTGGCCGTCGCCGACCTGGAGATTCATTACGTTCATCCAGAAACCGGCCAGCGGCTCGATACTATGGCGGCAGCTTACGCCGTACTGACCCTGCTGGTATTTGAGAATGCCTTTCCCCTACCCGACTCCTGGATGACGCGCCTGATATTTTTTATTGTACCCATCTCTGGAATTTTGGTCTTGGGCCAGGGTATCATCCGGTTGGGCAGTAACTTA
Organism: Anaerolineae bacterium; assembly: GCA_016926805.1. Taxonomy (GTDB): domain Bacteria; phylum Chloroflexota; class Anaerolineae; order 4572-78; family J111; genus JAFGNV01. Next base: position 6,988 of record JAFGNV010000135.1, on the reverse strand, counting down.
TTAAATCGAGATACATGGAACAGAGCAATGGCCTCAACCTATAAAAACCATACAATTGTTTGTGGTCTGGGCAAAGTGAGCGCCCGCGTGGTTCGTTGGATTGTGGATATGAATGAAGAAGCGGTGGTGATTGAGAATAATCCGGCCAATCGCTTTGTAGAAGAGGTGCGGAGTTGGGGTGTCCCCATCATCATTGGCGACGCCCGCCGGGCGGAGGTATTAAAAGATGCCGCCATCGGGCAAGCGGAATCGATTGTGCCCTGCACCAACGATGATCTCATCAATTTGAGCATCGCCCTGGAAGCCCGCCGCCTGGTGCCGAAGATCAAGGTGGTGTTGCGGATGTTTGATGTGGAAATGGCCGAAAACGTGCGCGCCGGCTTTGGCATCCATACCGCTTTCAGTATCCCCGAACTTTCGGCGCCCGCCTTTGCTGCTGCTGCTACCAGGGTTCCCCTGGATTACGCATTTTCCTACGGCGAGGGAGACCAACAGGGCCTGTTGACCATTACCAACTTTACCCTGGTTGAAGAGTCCACCCTCAACGGTTATACTGTTGGTCAACTAGAGGCGGAATTCAATGTGGCGGTGATTGCCCATCGGTGCGCCGGGAAATTCAATCTCCATCCCCCCGATGACACGGTTTTATCTGCCGGAGATCGATTTGTCTTATCTGCTTCCATCAAAGCGCTGAAGGAAATCTCCCACCTGACCCCCCCCACCCGCGAAATGGACCGCTACCAACAGGGCCGCTGGTCGCTCAAGACAAAAACATAGTCCGCAATCCTCACCGAAAGGGAAATAATTGGAAATGTGCCAACAAATGATGACCTGCTTTGCCGAAACCCAATCGGCAGAACCAATCACTGAGAGGATGGGTGAATGAAATTTAGCGAATATCAGATTGCCGCCCGCAAAACAGCCATCTACCCCCATCGAGGCCGCAACCTGGCTTACCCGGCCCTGGGCCTGGCCGGTGAATCCGGCGAGGTGGCCGAGAAGGTCAAAAAGGTTATCCGGGACAAAAACGGCGTGGTTGATCCGGAAACCAGGGAGGCGCTGAAAAAAGAATTGGGTGACGTATTTTGGTACGTGGCGGCGTTATGCGACGAGGTCGGTTTGGACATGGAAGACGTGGCCGCCAGCAACATCAATAAGTTGTTGGACCGGCAGGAGCGAAACGTTTTACACGGCAGCGGCGATAATCGCTGAGTTTGGGAACGAGAATGAAATTCGCCCTTGACGGGTAGAAAAATTTGGATATAATTCTGTCAAGCAGAATTGAGGTAGTAACATGTCGATTGCTTCATTCATCACCACTTTCTTCATGATGAGCATGGTCATGCGCATGGCCGGCTTGCCGCGCTTTGTTTTGCCCATGCTTGCTGCTGCCCCAATAAAGTAACCAGGATTTTTTTACAGGTAAATTCAAGGGGTCGCCCGGTACGGGGCGACCCTTTTTATTTTGTTTCGGGAGGACAACCATGACCCACCAATATTCAAACGGCGCCAAACCGCCCTATTTTATTACTACAGCTATCCCTTTTGTCAACGCCCAGCCGCATATCGGTCACGCCCTGGAGTTTGTGCTAACCGATGCCCTGGCTCGCTATCACCGTCTTAAAGGTGAAAATGTCCGCTTTTTAACCGGCACCGACGAAAACAGCCTCAAAAACGTGCAGGCTGCCGAGGGTGAAGGCATCCCCACCCAGGTCCTGGTAGATCGCAACGCAGCCCATTTTTATGACTTAGGCGCTACCCTCAACCTGTCGTTTGACGATTTTATCCGCACCAGCGTTGAGCGGCGCCACCTGGATGGTGTGGTCAAGCTCTGGCAGGCTTGCGACCAGGCCGGTGACATCTACCGGCGCGCCTATCGGGGCCTCTACTGCGTGGGCTGTGAGCAGTTTTACACCGACGACGAACTGACCGCCGGCCTGTGCCCGGAGCATCTCACCCCGCCGGAGTTGGTCGAAGAAGAAAATTACTTCTTCCGCCTGTCCCGTTATGCCGATCAACTGCTGGCACTTATCGAATCAAACCAACTACGCATTGTGCCCGACACGCGCAAAAACGAGGTTATCAGCTTTATCCGCGCCGGTCTGCACGATTTTAGTATCTCGCGTTCCCGGGCGCGCGCGCATAATTGGGGTATCCCCGTGCCCGGCGACCCCGACCAAGTAATGTACGTGTGGTTTGACGCCCTGGGCAACTACATCACCGCCCTCGATTACGCCACCAATGGGTCGCTGTATGGTTATTACTGGCAGAACAACCCGCAGCGCGTGCATGTCATCGGCAAAGGTATTACCCGTTTTCACGCCGTCTACTGGCCAGCAATGCTGCTATCGGCTGGCGTACCCCTGCCCACGACCATTTTTATTCACGGTTACATCACCGTCGATGGCCAAAAAGTCAGCAAATCGTTGGGCAACGCCGTTGACCCGGTCGAGTTGGCCCAAGCGTATGGCGCCGACGCGCTGCGCTACTACCTGCTGCGCGAAATCAAGGCCACCGAAGACGGCGACTTTAGCCGCGAGCGCTTTGTTCGCGTTTACAATGCCGACCTGGCCGACCAGTTGGGCAATCTCCTGAGCCGGGTGGGGGGCATGATCGCCCGCTATTACAATGGCATCGTCCCGGCGCCAGGACCTGCCGAGTCAATCGATCAGACCCTGCTTGATACCGCTCAATCTCTGCCAGAACGGGTAAACACAGCCATGGCTCAGTTTGCCCCGCACGAAGCCCTGGCCGCAATCTGGGACCTCATCGGCGCGGCCAATAAATACATTGTCGAGGTGCAGCCGTGGGTACTGGCCAAACAGCGCCAACAAGACCCGGCTGCCGAAACCAGGCTGGCCACCATCCTTTACAACCTGGCCGAAACGTTACGTCTGGCAGCGGATTATTGCCAACCTTTCCTCCCGGCCACCGCCGGGTCGATAGCTCAACAACTTGGAATTACGCTCGACCCAAACAGAGATTGGGCCGAGGTGTCAAGCTGGGGTCGTTATCCGGCTGGAACAGTTGTGCAGCCGGGCGGCGTTCTGTTTCCCAAGCTCGTTTCACCCGAAAAATAGTGTTCTCGAGTTAGTTCATAGTAACCGCTTCAACAGTCCTTAATCCACGTTGAGGCGGTTACCACCAAAAATAGTAAGACCACAAAAACTATCAAGAAAAAATATCCCGGTTCTGGTATAATGTACCTGGCAGGTGAGCAATGGACTACATCGACCCGATTAATCGGGCTATTGACCACATTGAGGATAATCTGGCGCAACCCATTAAGCTGGACAAAGTAGCGGCGGTAGCAGGATATTCTCGCTTCTACTTTGACCGCCTTTTTCTGGCGAACCTTGGGGAAACACCGGCCCGGTACATCAGAAAACGCCGTCTCTCCGAGGCAGCCCGCGAGCTTGTTATCTCAAAAAAGAACATCCTTGACATCGCCCTAGATTATCAATTTCAATCTCAAGAGGCGTTCACTCGCTCGTTTAAGAGAATGTTTCGTCTCAGTCCCGCTGCCTATCGCAAAAGACGCCGTTTGACCAAAATATTTCCCAAGGCCAAGCTCACTTCCCGCAAAATATTCTATTTGAACAGTAAAGTTGGGGAAATACCCAAAGTTATTGTTCCTGGACAAAGGGAGGGTCACATATTGCCCGCTCGGGCCTATGCGATGTTGATATATCGAAGCCCCGTCAACTTGCAGAGACATTCTTTCAATGCTGTCCATCTCTTCTATTGCTGATATTGTTAGACCCGGTTGATTTTTTAATGACAAGAGTATAGGCGAAAAGCCTGCCCTGACCTTCGCCATAATACCTCATCATAAAAATCCACCAGTTTTTTGTGTCAAAAATTGGAGTTTGCCGATGCTCGAAGTTTTACGGCAACGTAACTTTACCTTGCTCTGGTTTGGACAATTAATCTCCGTTATTGGCGATTGGATTCTCTGGATTGCCTTACCATTCTACGTGTACGGACAAACTGGTTCAACCCTAGCTACCGGCGCAATGTTTGCGGTTGAGATTTTACCGGCCATTTTGTTTGGCTCCTTGGCCGGAGTATTCGTAGACCGGCGAGATCGCAAATGGACAATGATTTGGGCCGATTTGCTGCGGGCGTTTGTCCTCATATCGCTGGCAGTTGTCAGTTTCTCTAATTGGTTATGGATTGTCTACCCCGTCGTCTTTATTCAGTCAACAATCTCTCAATTTTTTAACCCGGCCAAAAATGCTATCATTCCTACCCTGGTTAGCAAACAAAACTTGATGGCGGCCAATACCCTGAATTCATTCGGCGAGCATCTGGCAAGCTTACTTGGGCCGGCATTAGGGGGCACAGTGGCGATATGGTTGGGGTTAATGGGGGTGGTGTTTCTGGATAGTGCCACCTTCCTGATTTCTGGATTGATGATTCTGCTCATCATCGTCCCATTTGAGCCAGAGAAAACCCAGGGGGAAGAAGCTCAGCAAGCCGTTACAAACATCTGGACAAAGGTCTGGCGGGATTGGCTGGCCGGACTGCGATTGGTCAAAAGTGAACGTCTAATAGCCGCCCTTTTTATCATCGTCGGGGTAACGATGGTGGGGCAGGGCATCATCCACGTCCTATGGATAGCCTTTGTCAAGAAAATGTTGGGCGGCGGTGCCTGGGAATATAGTATGGTGCAAGTTGCGGTTACTGCCGGTGGTTTGGTAGGCACCCTCATCATCAAACGTGTTAGTGAAGTGTTGACATTGGGCCGTTTAATCTCGTTGAGCGGAATGACCCTCGGCCTGTTGTTTCTGGTCACTTTTAACCTGCTCTCACTGCCGATAATCTTGGTCCTTCAATTTCTGGCGGGCCTACCGGCAGTAGGTTTTTTTGTTACCATTCGCACCATGCTCCAGGCCAACACCACCGATCACTACTTGGGTCGTGTTTTTGGAGCTTATAACACAACCAATGCCTTACTGGTGTTAACTGGACAGGGTCTGGCCGGTGTTTTAGGAAACACATTAGGCATCGTACCGATGTTAAATATATCGGCCTGTCTATATTTTCTGAGCGGTGTGATTGCCCTGGCCCTACTTTCCAATAGGGTTAACGCAACTCAAAAATTGACAAACCCCGGCAATACGCTATAATGCTTCCAACATTCCAGAAAGGAGACGCACCAATGGCTGACAAAATGATGAACCGGGTCATCCCGCAAGATTTCGGCGGCAATCCTGCCGTTGCGCTCTGCCGGCGTGCGTCTATCGACTCGTAGGTGGGTTGATGTAGCTAACCTTGAGCCGTGAGCGCGTGCCGCCCGCGGCTTTTTTGTTTTAAGACCATAAGTCCAGCTATTGGATAGATGGAACCAAAGCCGCGGAATCTTTCGCGACTTTTTTATTTGACCAACTCTATTACCTATAGTTGGATTTTTGTCGGTTAGAGACAGGACAATGTCCTGTCTCTAACCAAAAACAATTATCTAAACAACTACAATATCAGGAGGATAAGCATGACTTCACCCCACAATACCCTCAATTTACCCCGCGCCCTGGGCGACGGCCTGGTACTGCGCCTGGCTACCGAAGCCGACATCGACCCGTTGGCCGAGTTCAACGGCCAGATTCACTATGAAGACGGCGAACCAACCGGCTTTTTACCCACCTTTACCCGGGTATTAATGAACGGCCAACACCCAACAATGGTGGCCAAAGATTTTGTGCTGGTGGAAGACACCACCAAACGCAAAATCATCAGCGCCACCTGTCTCATTCCCCAGGTGTGGTACTACGACGGTATCCCCTTTAAAATGGGCCAACCCGAGCTGGTGGGCACCAACCCGGCCTACCGGCGGCGAGGGCTGGTGCGGCTCATTTTTGATACCATTCACCAACTGAGTGCAGCCTACGGCCATCAGCTGCAGGGCATCACCGGCATTCCCTGGTTTTATCGCCAGTTTGGTTACGAATTCGCCCTGGACCTGGGCGGGAGGCGCGCCTTGCCCATTGCCAACGTGCCGGAATTGAAAGAGGACGAAGCCGAACCCTACCAGATTCGACCGGCCACCGAAACCGATATTCCGGCTCTGATCCACCTCTACCAGCAATGTCTTGAGGGTAAACTGGTCACCACGCCAATGGATGAAGCCCGCTGGCGTTACGAATTGTCCAGCCGCACTTATGCGATTCAGACCTACTGCATCATTAACGATCAGCAAAGGATTGTCGGCTCCTGTCGTGGTTCAGCTGAGGTCTGGCATTCTGAGATGGGGCTGTGGGGCATTGTCGTGGACAAGGGTGTATCGTTGCGGGTAGTTCTGCCCGGCGTAACTCGAAAACTCAAAGCACACGGCGAGGCTTATCTGGCCAATCACCAGGACTCAAAAGACCAAGAACAAAAATTGGCTGCCATCCAATTTCACCTGGGCGCTGATCATCCCGCCTACCAAGCCTTTGATGCCAAATTAGGTCCGCTCCAAAAACCCTACGGCTGGTACATCCGCGTGCCCGATGTGCCGGGCTTCATTCAACATGTGACTCCGGCGCTGGAAAAACGCCTGGCTAACTCGGTGATGAGCGGTTACAGCGGCGAATTAAAGATCACCTTTTACCGGGGGGGATTACGACTGGTTTTTGATGGGGGCCGGCTCACCCAGGCCGAGGATTGGGCCAGCCAGGATAGCCGAAAAGATGGCGGTGGGGCCGGTTTTCCGCCCCTGATCTTTCTCAAACTACTGTTTGGCTATCGTTCCCTGGCCGAACTGCGCGACGCCTTTCCCGACTGCTGGGCCAACGAGGAGTCGACCCTGTTGCTCAACGCCCTCTTTCCCAAACAGCCGTCGTGGGTTGTGCAAATGGTTTAAGATGCCTCCAGATGGGTCGGGTCGATTGGCCAATCGACCCGATCTCTGGCATATATCTCAGGACTTACGCAAACATGTCATTTTGAGCGACCAGAGGGAGCGAAAAATCCCTAAAACGTGGTCTTGCCAATAGAATCTCTGTGG
>JAFGNV010000134.1 GCA_016926805.1 Anaerolineae bacterium | reverse complement strand
GCCGAAAACGCGCGTCGCGCCAAAGAGGAGTTTGTGGCCAATGTGAGCCACGAGTTGCGTACGCCGCTCAACATGATTGTCGGCTTTAGCGAAACCATCCTGCAATCCCCCCAAACCTACGGCGAAAAAATTCCCCCGGCCCTGTTGGCCGACCTGATGGTGGTTTATCGCAACGCTGAGCATCTATCCGACTTGATTGACGATGTGCTCGACTTGAGCCAGATTGACGCCGAACAAATGGCCCTGACCAAAGAAGAGGTTCAGTTTTTGGAGATTGTTGAGGAGGCCGCCACCGCCATCCGTCCGCTTTACGATTCAAAAGGGCTGTATTTGGAATTGAAAATACCGGAGAATCTCCCCCCTGTTTTTTGCGACCGCACCCGCATGCGGGAAGTGCTATTGAATTTACTCAGCAACGCCGGCCGTTTCACCGACCAGGGAGGGGTGGAGTTGCAAATTTGGCTGGGCACAAACGACGTAATGGTCAGCGTCACCGACAGCGGGCCGGGCATTACCGCCGAAGAAATCGCCAAGCTATTTCAGCCGTTTCAACAATTGGACAGCTCTATCCGGCGACGCTACGGCGGCACCGGCCTGGGCTTGAGCATCAGCGAGCGTTTCATCAAACTGCATGGCGGCAAAATTTGGGTTGAAAGCAAAAAGGGGGTGGGCACCACCTTTTATTTTCGCATTCCGGCCAAGCCGCCGGTTTTAGCCGAGGATGGCTTTTTGCGTGGGGTCACCCCGGATTGGGATTTTTTGCAGCGAACTCGACCCAGCGCCGCCCCCAAAACCGTTGTGCGCCCCCGCTTTGTGATCCTGGAAGCCAGTAACGTTTTGCAGCGTCTGCTCAGTCGCTATTGGAACGAAGTGGAAATTGCCCCGGCGACCAGCCTGGCCGAAGCCATCGAGGAGATAACGCGGGTGCCCACGCAGGGGTTGTTGATCAACGAACCTTCGGTCAGCAAAACCCTCGACGCCATCACGTCAGCCCGCTTATTCCCCAACGATATGCCGGTGATTATCTGCTCGATGCTCACGCCGGATGAGGAGTGTACCTCACGGAGCGCTTCGGTGCGACTGGTTAAACCCATTTCCCAAGAAAGAATGTTGCAGGCCCTGGATCAACTCAACATCAAGACGGGAACGATTCTGATTGTGGATGATGAGCCTGATGCCCTGCAACTGTTCAGGCGCATGCTGGTTTCGGCGGGGCGCGATTACAAGATTCTCCTGGCCCGAGACGGACAGGAAGCCCTAAACGTTATCCAAGAGCGCCGGCCCGATGTGATTCTGCTCGACCTGATTATGCCCACCATAAACGGGTTTCAATTTTTGGAATTGAGAAGTCAGCAACCCGAGCTACTGGAAATCCCGGTGGTAATTATTTCGGCCCGCGATCCGGCGGGCCAACCCATTGTCAGCAATGCCCTGGCTGTAACCGGAGGCAGAGGATTATCTGTCCGGCAACTGCTGGTCAGCATGGAGGCCTTACTTAAGGTGCTGACGACATCCGGACCAGTTGGCGATCTAATGCCGACAGTAACGCCGCCTTCTTGACCGGCTTGCGGATAAAATCGGCCGCGCCCAGGTCGCGGGCCAGGTCTGCGTCGGGCAGGATAGAACAAACAATCACCGGCACATGGCTAGTTTGAGGGTGTTCCCGCAACCGGCCCAACAAAGCCCAGCCATCCTGATCGGGCATCATCACATCGAGTACAATGATTTGGGGCAACATTTCATCAACCAATGCCCACGCTTCGGCTGCGTCTTCAGCCCCCACAAACCGGTATTGGCTGCCGGTCAGATAGCGCTGAAAGAGCTGGCGGGTATCGGCATTGTCATCAATCACCAACACCACCACCTGCCTTGCGGCCGGGAGAATGATTTTGGTGGTCAAGACCCCGGCCACATTATCGCCAGTCACAACCTCCAAAGACCCTCGACACAATTGAAGCAGTCGCTCGGCCATCTGAATTGTTTTGGCGCAGTCATCGCTAGTGGCAGAGACCAGGCCCGATGCTGCTGGATGAACCAGAATATGGATTTGCTCACCGGCTATGGCCGTGTCCAGGTAAACTTTACCCCCCGGTACACACCGAATGGTCTTGCTGACCAGGCTCAACAACGCCTGGCGTAATAACGGTTTTCTGAGCCAAACCGTGGGTAACTCCTCTTGCAGGGTGGGCAGCAGCGTTACCTCCCACGATTTCGACGATGGCGCCAGGGTGGACAAAACATCGGCTAGTACCGCGTTAATATCGGTTTTTTCCACCGGCACCAACTCTCTCAACCGTTCCAGTTCTTCAGCGCGAGAAGGCACGTGAGTCTCATCAGAAACCGGCTGGTCGCCCGAACGGGTCATACCTGAGCTGAACTTTCTGGTTTTGAGTTGAAGGTTATGCGTGGTCCAGAGATATTCAGCCAGGGTTTTTCGGGCCAGATTTTCTTCTCGCTGCATCTGCCGGACGCCGAGACCCAATTCGGTGGCCACCTCCCGTTGCGTGGCCTGCTCGGAATAACGACGCCGCAGGATGTGATACACCCGCCAATTTCTGGAACCGTGCGGTGTGTTTTCGGCGGGTTTGAGCGCCTCAATCGCATCGAGCACAATATATTGCATGGCAAACATCGGATTGCGGCGCTGGTCTATCTCGAACAGCCTGGTCAGAGGGCTATTGTGAATGACGGCAGGGTCATATAACGAAGAAAGAATCGTTCTCAATTGACGGGTGAACCAGGCCAAATCCAATTCCGGTTCCATCAATTACACCTCCGGCAATGTCGTCTGCAAGTCGCCAGCAAGTCGGGTAACGGCTTACAATAAGGTTATTGTCTGGTATACTACAGTATGATGGGCATTATAGCATCAGTCAATACAATTCGCGAGCTTTCTGGAAGGTTAAGGGAATGGCGCACCACTTATGGCAATCCTGCGCAAGCCCGGACAGATTGGTTTACCATACTTTACTTTCCAAAATCCTCGCAGTTAGAAAGGAGGTGATCGAACATCCAAAAAACCAGTAGAAAAAAGTACAGGTCACCTTAATAGATGGTGGTAGGTGACCTGTACCAGATTAATGTAGGACTCCGCCTACAAGGTTAGTAGTTTACCATGTTACTTAGTAAAGTCAAAGGAGATTAAGAGATGAAAAAAAGAAAGCTAACTCGTCGAGATTTTCTAAACTTATCCGCCGGTGTGGCGGCAGGCTCATTCCTGACTGCTTGTGGCGCCCAACCCACCCCCGAAAAGATTATTGAGACGGTTATTGTGGAAAAGGAAGGAGAAAAGGTTATTGAAACTGTCGTGGTAGAAAAAGAGGTGGAAAAGGTAGTTACGGCCACCGCTGAGGCACCTGTGGCCGAAACCATTTCCATTACTTTCTCAGGTTGGGGCGCATCTGAAGAAGACGAAGGTGTACAAGCCGCTATTAAGGTGTTTGAGGAGGAAATCCCCAATATCAAAGTGGACTGGTTACACATTCCGGACAACTACCAGGACAAAATCCTGTCTATGGCTGCCGCCGGGACTCCCCCGGATACCGGCTTTGTAGACAACGGTGCTTTCAGGACTTACGTCCGTGACGGTCTGTTGCTGGATATTACCGACATGCTCCAAGCCGATCCGGTTGTCGGCGCAAAGGATTACTTTATCGAACCCCAAGAAACCGACCGTTGCACTTACGAGGGGCGCTGGTACGGTATCGGTTCTTGCTGGGTGGCCCCTCATGTCTATTACAACGCCGATGTTTTTGAGGAAGCAGGCATTGCCCCCCCCAGCAACGATCCGGCAGAGACCTGGGATTGGGACACGCTGTTACAGGTAGCCACGCAGTTAACCGTAGACGCCAATGGCAATCATCCGGGCGATAGCGGTTTTGATATTAACAATGTCGAGCGCTGGGGTATCCACTGGCCCACCTGGTCAATTCCCCTCCATGGAGCGATTGCCTCTAACGGTGGTTATTGGATTGATCCCGATACCCACTTGCTTGCGCTCGACAAACCCGAAGCCTTTGAGGCCCTCCAGGCCGTGGCCGACTTAATGTTGAAGCATCAAGTCATGCCGTCATCGTCGGTTTTTGAACAGGCGGCGGGAATGGCCGACACTACTCAAATGCTCGAAACTGGCAGGCTGGCTATGGCCGTCGATGGCTCGTGGGCGTTATCATGGATGCATAAAATCCAAGCCACGCTGGGCACAGCCGTGTTACCCATGCTGAAACAGCCGGCCACCGACATGCAAGCGCACTTGCACTGCGCTTTTGCCGCGACAAAGTCTCCAGATGCGGCCTGGCAGTGGGTCAGATTCCTGGCCACCGAATTTTACCAACTTCTCTTCCTGCGCATCGGTCTCTGGTTGCCCAGCCAGACCGCCTTGATGACACCCGAAGGAATGGAGAAATGGTACGCCCTGCGCACCGCCCCCGGTGAAGGTGTCCATCCTGAAGGGTATGACAAAATTGTAACCGATTATGTGCCCAATTATGGTCACGTTCTCTACATGCCGCCAGGATATCCTAAGGCTGACTCAATCATTACCCCCGCCTTAGACGCCATCTGGGTTGGCGATCAGACGGCCGAAGAAGCCATGGCCGCGGCTGTACCGGAAGCAAACGCTATCCTGGAAGCCGAACAACAGAGGGGCTAAATTAGGATTGGAAATTAAATAACTTCTACAAATGAAGGCCAGGCTAATCTAGTTAGCAAATGGGGAGATTGTTTTAAGCTTTTTAAGCTATGCCCAGGCTTAATCTTTAGCCCTAAATAAAGGCCTACCCAACCATCCGGGGCATTTTAAACCCAAGGGCGAAAATGCCCCGGGTACTTAATATTTAAGGAGATTTCTATGAATAATACAATCGGTTGGGAATCGACAAATAAACTTTCTACAACTGGCATCATTGGCTGGTTCAAATCCTTCCGCGGACGGCGGACAATTGTGGGCTACATTTTTATCTCCCCCTTTATCCTGGGCGTTCTATTCTGGGTCCTGATTCCCGCCCTGACCGCGGCCTGGTTGGTTTTCCACGACTGGAATTTGATCAGGCCCCCAAGCTACGTTGGTCTGGATAACATTATCCGCATGTTCTCTGATAGATTTCTGGGGCAGGCCCTCAAAGTCACCACAGTTTATACCCTGGTTTCCGTACCGCTCGGGTTGCTGGTGAGTTTTGCCCTGGCCCTGTTGATCGACACCAAAGTCCGGGGCATTGCCTTTTTTCGCACTATTTATTACATGCCCACCATTGTGCCGGCCGTGGCCAACGCCGTGCTGTGGGCCTGGATTTTTAACACCGAGTTTGGCTTGCTGAATGTGCTGCTCCACTACTTTGGACTCTCCAAAGTCAACTGGCTGCGAGAGCCGGAGTGGGCACTCCCGGCCATAATTCTGATGAGTTTGTGGGTCTCCGTAGGTGGCCCCATGATTATTTTTTTGGCCGGCTTGCAAGGTATCCCTGAAGTCTTCTACGAGGCCGCCAAAATTGATGGAGCCGGACGCTGGACCCAGCTTTGCCACATTACCGTTCCCATGGTTTCGCCGGTTATCTTTTTTAACCTGGTCATTGGCATCATTAATTCTTTTCAGGTTTTTACAGCTATATATCTGATCACTAACGGTGGTCCGCAAGACGCCACCCTGGTTTATCTTGTATACCTATACCGGGTCGCCTTCAGCCACCTGGAAATGGGTTATGCCGCCGCTCTGTCATGGCTGCTCTTTTTTATAATCATGGTGATGACCTTCATCGTCTTTAAAACAGTGGGGCGCACAATTTATTACCAAGAAGATGTTTAAGGCATTCCCGAAAAAATAGTTGTCCCAAGATGCAGTTTCTCAATCCTGGAATTCAGGTACAAAAATGTGGTTTTAGGGAATGCTTTGAGCTTTTCCGCCTTTATTTGCAAAATTCTTGCATTTACATCCATTTTTGTTGGCAAGTTTTGAGACAGTAAAAATCGGAAAAGCCTAATTCTACAAACCGAGAGGCAAAATATGAGTACCCTCAACAAAGCGATTTCACCCAAACCCTCAATGATTGAATTATTGGGGAGAAATCTAATGAATAGTGAAAAGTGGTGGCGGCTGTTCATCTGGCTGATGATGGTTGGTATCGCCATCATCATGGTTCTGCCCTTTGTGTGGCTGGTGAGCAGTTCACTCAAACTGGAGCAACGAGTATTTCAATTTCCTCCCGAATGGATACCTAATCCTATCCAACTGGTAAACTATTATGAGGCGCTAACCCTTAAACCTTTTCATATTTATCTGAAAAACACTATGACCATTGCCATTCTCAATCAGATTGCCATTCTATTATCAGCCTCTTTTTGCGCCTACGGTTTTGCCCGACTCGAATTCCCCGGCCGAGACTTTTGGTTTAGCGTGGTGCTGGCCACGATGATGATTCCTTTTTTTGCCATTTTGGTGCCCCAATTTGTGATTTTTACCCGTCTGGGCTGGACAGATTCTTTTCTGCCTCTGACCGTTCCCTACTTCTTTGGTGGCGGGGCCTTTAATATCTTCCTCTTTCGTCAATTCTTCCGCACTCTGCCCAAAGAGTTATCCGATGCGGCCCGGATTGATGGTTGTAATGAGTTTGCCATCTACTGGCGAGTTCTGCTGCCCTTAACCGCGCCCGCCTTGATTACCGTGGCCATCTTTACCTTCCTGTTCAGTTGGAATGACTTCATCGGCCCATTGCTCTACCTCAACTCACCCGAAAAATTGACCGTCGCCATAGGCCTGGTTGCGTTTCGGGGCGCCATGAGAACGCGCTGGAACCTCCTCATGGCGGCCTCCACCGCCATGACTTTACCGGTGATTTTCCTCTTCTTTATCTTACAACGTTACTTCATCCGGGGCGTGGTGATGACCGGATTAAAAGCTTAATCCAACAAAGCGACGAAGATTACTTTACCCTCGATCAACCATCCAATTTCCGTTTCATTCCCCGGCCCCAAGTGCGCGACGAGCAATATACGGTTTACTTTTCCATTGAAGAAAAATCCTGAGCGGCTCCGGCCCGTCTTTGACGCCTGTTGAACGTCTCCCTTTTTTCTTTTTTCTTCTCCCGAGACACCCCCGTTATTCACCCAAATAGCGGGGGTGTTTATTGTTATCTGGTTGACCCGGCCAGACCAGGGGCTTTTAAAGGCGCTTGACATCACCTGTGATTTAACCTACAATCACTCTACAATTTGGGGGCTTCAGTTAAGAGAATCATGCACCACAAACCTTCAATTTATTTAGATCATGCCGCCTCAACCCCGGTTGATCCGCAAGTGGTTGAGGCCATGTTGCCTTATTTCAGCGACATCTACGGCAACGCGTCCGGCCTGCACCAACAGGCTCGCGCCAGCGCCCGCGCCCTTGAGAACGCTCGCCAGACCGTGGCCGATATTTTGGGCTGCTCGCCCAGGGAAATTGTGTTCACCGCTTGCGGTACGGAAAGCGACAACATTGCCATTCGTGGCGTAGCCTGGGCCCAAAAACTGGCCGGTAAGGGCAATCACCTGATCACCACCCCCATCGAACACCACGCCGTGGGCCATACCATTGACCAACTATGTGACAAATTTGGCTTTGCGCAAACCATTGTGCCGGTTGACGAATACGGGCTGGTCAATCCGGCTGACGTGGCTGCCGCAATCCGGCCTGATACGGTACTTATCAGTATCATCTACGCCAACAACGAGGTGGGCACGGTGCAGCCGCTGGCCGAAATCGGCGCACTGGCGCGGGAGCGAGGCATTCCTCTGCATACGGATGCGGTTCAGGCCGCCGGATACGAATTGGTAGAGGTCGAACGTTTAAATGTGGACCTGTTGGCCATTTCGGGTCACAAAATCTACGCGCCCAAAGGGGTGGGGTTGCTGTACGTGCGTCAGGGAACACCGTTGTTACCCTCCTTCACTGGCGGAGGTCACGAGCACAACCGGCGACCCGGCACCGAAAATGTGCCGTACATTGCCGGTCTGGCCAAAGCAATGGAATTGGTGCAAGCCAATCGCGAGGTGGAAAATAAACGGCTCACGGCTCTGCGTGACCGATTAATTGAAGGAGTCCTGCAAACCATCCCCGATAGCCACCTGACCGGTCACCCCACCCAGCGATTGCCCAACAACGCCAGTTTTGTTTTTGCCGGTTGTGAAGCCGACGCCATTTTGATGCACCTAGATCTGGCCGGCATTCAGGCCGCCAGCGGCAGCGCCTGCACCACCGGCATGCCCGAACCCAGCCACGTATTGACAGCGATGGGTATTCCTCACCGCTTAGCTCTGAGCGCGCTGCGCCTGACCCTGGGCCGACAAACTACCACAGAAGACATCGACACAATGCTAGAGGTACTGCCCGGTATCATTCAGAAAGTAAGACAAACAACAAATACATAGCAGGAAAGCAATGTAGCAAAAAACGCCAAAACAAAGAGGCTTTCTGTTACCCTGCTACTCTGTTACTTGTATCCAAAAATGACAACCAACGGTAACCCTTCTCTACATAAAACCTCTTCCCAAAAAGTTGTGGTGGCCATGAGCGGCGGCGTCGATAGTTCCGTGGCTGCGGCCTTGCTGGTTGAGCAAGGCTATCAAGTGGTAGGGCTGATGCTGCGCCTGTGGGCCGAAAAAGATGGCGCGGCCAATCGCTGTTGCACGCCCGATGCCATCGCCGATGCGCGTCGCGTGGCTGCTGCTTTGGATATTCCCTTTTACGTTCGGGATTACAAGGATTTTTTCAAACAGACAATCGTAAATTTTTTTATTGAGGGCTACACCAAAGGTATTACCCCCAATCCCTGTGTGGTCTGTAATCGTGATGTCCGATTTGACCGGCTGCTCAACGAAGCAATGCAGCTGGGTGGTGATTACCTGGCCACCGGCCACTATGCCCGCATCCGCCAAACGCCAGATGGGTTGCATCAACTTCTCAAGGGCCTCGACGCCAGCAAAGACCAGAGTTATATTCTTTACACCGTGACCCAAGAGCGATTGGCCCATGTTCTTTTCCCCTTGGGTGATTACACCAAAGATGAAATTCGCCGCATGGCCAAAGCCAAAAATTTACCCATTTTCAACCGGCCCGACAGCCAGGACCTGTGTTTTTTGGGCAACGGCGATTACCGGGCTTTTTTGCAGCGTCGCGCACCGCAAGTGATTCAGCCCGGTCCCATTCGCAACACCGCTGGTGAGACATTGGGCCAACACCAGGGACTGGCCTTCTACACTATCGGCCAGCGGAAAGGGTTGGGAATCAGCGCCCCCCAACCAATGTACGTTTTACAGATGGACCCCCCTACCAACAGTTTGATTGTTGGCCCGGCAGAGGAACTGGGACGGCGAGAACTGATCGCCCAAGAGGTCACTTACATCAGTGGCCAACCACCTGCCGAGCCGATGCAGATCACGGCTAAAATTCGCTACAAAGCACGGGAAACCGAAGCCATCTTAACTCCTCTCCCCCAGGCCCAGGCGCATCTAGTGTTTACCACCCCCCTGCGTGACATCACCCCCGGTCAGGCTGTGGTTTTCTTTAACAATGAACAGATATTGGGCGGGGGCATCATTAAAAGGTCCAACTAATCTATGCCACCTTATATCCTTCTGGCCACCCTAATCGGAGCTATCTACGGCACACTGTTTCATCTTTGGCGAGGAAGAAGCCCAATTGATTTGCCTATTTATCTATTGACCGGCGTTATTGGATTTGCTCTGGGCCAGGCATTGGGGGATTTGATTGGAATCGACATCGCTCTTATTGGCACAATCCACATCCTGGAAGCAACCCTGGCCAGTTGGTTGAGCCTGTTTTTGATTTATTGGCTTAAAATCAAATAACAAGTTTCTTAAACTATGATAATATGGTACAATATTAATCAAACCCTCAAGATAAGCGAGCATCGCCCATGTCTGAAGATACAACCTTAACCACTCCGCCTGAAACAGTTGACAATAGATACCCAGAAATTTCACCTGAACCCGTTGATAAACGACCTCTCATTTGGGGTATCATTTTTGCCGTGCTCCTTATCGCCATCTCTCTCATCGTTGCCATCTGGTTGTTTCGTCATCCCGACAAAGCCGTTATTGTCCGCGACATCGTGATTATCTTTTTGGGCCTTAGCACCTTTTTTATTTTGATATTACTATTTATTCTCATTGTAATGGTGGCTTATCTTGTGCTCAAAACCAACGACTTGATGCAATTAGTCAACCGAGAAATCAGGCCCATGCTTTATAATATTCAAGAAACAACGGGAACGGTTCGCGGCACAGCCACCTTTTTAAGCAATCACGCTGCCCAACCCGTTATTGCTGTGGCCAGTAGCCTGGCTGCAGTGAGAGCTATTTTACGTTCTTTGTTCCGGCGCTAATTCTGTTAGTGGTGTGGAACATTTAATACCTCAATTTAACCAAAACTCAATTGAAAGGAGTAATAATTATGTCGGATAGAAATGGTGGTGCAGAATTTTTTGCTGGTTTAGTGATTGGTGGCCTGGTAGGGGCAACGCTGGCCTTATTATTGGCCCCTCAATCTGGTGAAGAAACCCGCGCTCAAATCAGAGACAAGAGCCTCGAAATCAAAGGCCGGGCCGAGGAAGGTTATTTGCAAGCACGGCAAACCATTGAAACTCAACTGGCCGCGTTACAAGACCAAATGACCTCCCTGCAGCGTCAAGTATCCTCCCTACAAGGAAAAGTCAAGATCCCCGGCAGAGGCAAACAGGAAGCAGCCGCCGACGAAGCCGGTGCGTAAGCTAAGGCCAGTTCAATTTAGAGAATCAATAAGCCAAAAGGTGAGAGACAGTTAACTCTCGCCTTTTTATTTTGTCTAATCAGAAATTTCCCAAAACCCAAAAATGATGTTAAGATTGGGTGTCAGGCCGAAACAACTCCATTTTTTGGTTCATTGACAACCGTAAAAATCGGATTCTGCTTGGGAGCAGAAATTCTTGGTAATTTGTAATCTGGTGACAGGTTGGTTGCCTATTTCCCTGTCGCCCCGATTCTCCAGGATGACGAAGATGGACACAGTTAAAACATCGCAGTCAGAAATGCTTCGCACTAAATTTCTTGCCGAAACGCAAGTCTCGCCTGATCAGACCGGTAACGGTCAGAAGGACGAACTTACTCGTCTGACCAGGGAGGCCAAAGAATTAAGAATTCTCTACAACTTGGCACTGGCAATTGGCTCTACCCTGGAATTGAACAGGGTAATTTGGCGTCTCTATAAAGAAGGCAGCCGCATTATCGATACAAGTAATTTTGCCGTTGCCCTCTACCAGGCGGACACAAAAATCCTGAACTTCAAGTTGGTGGTCCGGCAAGGCCAGCCGGTAAAACCCTTCTCGATAAATCTCAGCCAAAACCATACGCCTGGTGTGGCAATCCGCACCCTCATCAGACAGTCCCCCTTACTGATCCAAAACATAAACGTAGACGACATCGTTGAAATTGAACAAAACTATCCGGGTCAGAAAATTCGTTCGTGGCTCAGCGTGCCGCTTCCAAACCCGGCAGGGGTCAATCGAAACCCACAAGGTATCGTTGCCATTTGGAGCGACCGGCCCCACGCGTTTGGCAATCATGAGGTCTGGCTCCTCTCGGCGCTTGGTTCTCAGGCCGCCATTGCCATCCACAATGCCCAGCTTTTTGAGGTCGGCCAGCGCCAACTCAAAAAGGCAACCCTGCTCAGCGAGGTCAGCCAGCGTAGAGCCGCCGAAGTAACCCGCCTGAACAATATTGCCCGCACCCTGTCATCGACTCTGCAATTTGATGAAGTATTGACTCGGGTGAGGGAGGGAGTTGATGACATATTAAACGTAGAGGCCGGTTTTTTGTTTCTGGTTGACGCCCTGACCGGGGACCTCGTTTTTCAGATTGGCTGGGGCAAAAGATTTGAACACCGGAAACCATTCCGGATTCCAAAAGAGCTTGACCTTGCCGGTGAGGTAGCCACCACGGGCAAACAATTGATGCTGACTGAGGCCGAGTTGAGCCAGATTCAGGTAAATGGCCTGGGGCCTAAATTCGGCCTGACCGTGCGCAATCTTCTCTGTGTACCGCTCATTTCACACGGCCAGATTATTGGGGTTTTAGAAATCTTCAACAAAAAAGAACGCGATTTTACCTCAAACGACCTGGAATTGCTCAGTTCTATCGCTTCTTATGCTGCCATCGCCATCGAGAATGCTCGTTTGCACCAAAAGATACTGGCCAAACGGGACGAGGTCATTGAAACCGAAGATCAAGCCCGTCGCGATTTGGCCCGAGACCTGCACGATGGTCCTACCCAACTTATCAGTTCAATCCTGATGCGTCTTGATTTCTGCAAAATGCTGCTGGAACGGGAACCGGCCAAATTGGCCGAGGAACTCGCCAATACCCAAAAATTGGCCGAGCAGGCCATTCACGAAATACGGACGTTGCTTTTTGAAATGCGACCCCTGATCTTGGAGGCACAGGGACTGGGCGAGGCTCTAAAAATATTTATGGAACGGCGGCAGCAAGACGTTGAGGGAAAAACCAGGCTGACTCTTGAAATCAAAACGCCAAACCCCGATGGAGAGATTTCTCGCCAGGATGCCAAAACCGAAGCCGCCATTTTTGCCATTGTGCAAGAGACGGTCAACAACGCCCTCAAACACGCCGACGCCCAAAATATCACGGTGCAACTCAAGGAGACGGCTAGCGCGATCTATGTTATCATCACGGATGATGGTACAGGCTTCGACATCAATCAAACCCTGAGCAACTATCAGCAGCGAGAAAGTTTTGGCATTGTCAATATCCGCGAGCGCACGCAATTGATGGGGGCCGAACTAACCATGAAATCCGTTCCGGGAAATGGAACGCAAATCACGGTTTATCTTCCCAAAGCCAGAGAAGAACGTTTGAGGAAACGCGGCACCGGACCGTTATCGATGCCGCTGGATATGCCACAAAACGGTGGGTAGGGAGCCTTCACTTTATTCCCCGCTCACCTCGCTTATGGCCACCGACAAAAAACCCAGCAAATCTCCGGCCACCACGGCCGTTACGCCGAGATGCTCACGGGCGATTTCGCCGGAGAGGCCGTGCAGATAACCGCCCGCAACCGCCGCCTCAAACGGCGATACCCCTTGGGCCAGCAAGCCCACAATCGTCCCGGCCAGCACGTCGCCGGAACCGGCTTTGGCCAGGGCCGGGTTGGCAAAGGGCAACACCATCGTGTGGCCATCCGGCGCAGCAACGACGGTGTGCGCCCCTTTGAGCAACACAATTTGATTCCACCTGGCCGCCATTTGGGGGGCCAATTCTAAACGGGAGATTTGTACCTCTTTGGTGGAACTGCCGATCAGTCGAGCCATCTCGCCGGGATGGGGGGTCAGGATACAATGAGGGGGTAGAAGTTTCCACCACTCGTCCTGTTGGGCCAGAATATTCAGAGCGTCGGCGTCCAAAACCAGGGGAGGTAGAGGGCCGGAGTTCTTCAGAAACTGCCGCAAAAACAAGATGGTTTCACTCGCCTGGCCCAGTCCCGGGCCGATGAGGACCGCCTCCATCTGAACGCATTTTTCCTGTAAAGGTTTTACCGCGTCAGACGCAATTGCGCCATCCTGATCAGGTAGAGGAAAATAGGTGGTTTCAATTGAACGGGCGGCCAGGATGGGGTGAATGGAGCGGGGCGGCGCCAGTATCACCAAGCCCGCGCCAATACGATAGGCAGCCTGTCCCGCCAGCACGGCGGCTCCGGTGTAATGGGTCGAACCGGCAACCACCATTGCCTTGCCAAACGTGCCTTTATGGCTTGCTACCGGGCGAGGCGGTAATAGCGCCGCGATTTTACTCCCCGTCGCCATTTCCAATCCAACATCGTCGGGGTAGTGTTGGGGCAAAATCTCAATATCGCCCACCACTAGTTGCCCGACCATTTCTGCACCGGGCATTAAGATGTGACCGCGTTTGACCGCCGCCAGGGTAATCGTCAGGTCGGCCGGGAGGGTGTGGGGATCAACCGCGCCGGTATCGCTGTTGAGGCCGGAGGGGACATCCACAGCCACTATCGCCGGGCCAAATTCATCGTCTACGGTTGGCAGGGTGGGATCAACCAGAGGACCATCAACATACGCCCGGCGAGCGTTAACCACGGCTTTGGTCTGATCCAGTAACTCGGCCAGACTACCCTCAATGGGACGAGAAACGCCAGTGCCCAGGAGAGCATCAACAATAATGCCCGACTCGTTGAGGAGTTGGTTCAACCGAGCCTGACTGTCACCATCGCCACTCAGTATCTTCTCGACGTTGGTTCCGGCCAGTAAGGCCCAGTTTTTGTCGTTGGTGGTGTTACGCTGCCACAGGTAAACCGTCACGGTTGCGCCCATCTGAGCCAGATAACGCGCCACCACCAACCCATCGCCGCCATTATTGCCGGGCCCCACCAAAACCAGCACCCGCACCCCAACAACATCAAAATGGGACTCAATGGCCTGGGCCACGGCTCGACCGGCGTTTTCCATCATCTGGTCATAACTCAAACCCGAAGCGTCGGCTGCCTTTTCCGCAGCCTGCATTTGCCCAGTAGTGACAACGTACACTGGTTATCCTCCCTTGAACTACACCTTGTAGCGTCCCCGCAACCCGTGCCGGTCCTAATCACTTCTTTTGGCCAGGGCGATGGTGACAATACTGACCACACTCCCCAATAAGATGCCCGACAGGGTATACCAGAAGGCATCACTGGCCAGGAAAGGGTTTGAGGAAGATGGAGGACATTCCAGAATTTCCAGTTCCGTATCCCCCGGAGATGAGGTTTCGGGGGCTTCCGGTTCTGCCTGTTGTAAGCGCCGTTCGCGCCGCGCCTGCAAAAAATCGGCCGCATAATCAGCCCCGTGGTGGGTCATATAGCGCCGCAAATACGGCCAGATCAATTTGAGAATAATGGTCATAACAAAATCCTCTGCTGGTAAAGGCGTTAGGCTTTTGGTCTTTTCCCAAAAGCTTAAGGAATTCCCCAAAATTATTCTGTTATGATACTTGCTTTCTTAACAGGAAGTTGGTTTTGTGAGAATTTTTTTCTGGAATTCCCGTATCTTCTCAATAAATAGGGGCGAATTCATACATTTACCCGGTAGGGACAGAATAATATTCTGTCCCTACCCCAAAATATTGAGAG
>JAFGNV010000133.1 GCA_016926805.1 Anaerolineae bacterium | reverse complement strand
CTCAACCTGCTCAAGCGTAACCCGATTACGCTTGAGCGTAACCAGTTCGTAACCGCTTCGTAACCGTTTTTTTCGAGTCTTACCCTCATTAACACAGTTAAGACAATAGAAATTCTACTCCCCTAAAAGACAAACGTCAACCGCCTCTTTCCCAATTTCTTTGATTTGTGCTAAAATCGACCCTCAATCTGCGAAATCACATGGGGGTGGTTGCGTCACGTGGCCTCCCCTAATTTTTGACCAAGAGAAGAGACATTATGTATAGAACACACACCTGCGGCCAACTCCGGGCCGAACACGAAGGACAGGAGGTCACCCTGTCCGGCTGGGTCCACCGGCGGCGGGACCACGGCGGTCTGATCTTTATCGACCTGCGCGATCGTTGGGGTCTCACCCAGGTTGTTTTTGACCCCACCAGCAGCGCCGAAATGCACGACGCGGCCCATGCTCTACGCAACGAGTACGTCATCCAGGTAAAGGGCCGGGTGCGGCATCGCCCGGCAGGTCAGGCCAATCCCAAGCTGGCCACCGGCGAAATCGAGGTTGAAGGGAAAGAATTGAGAATTCTCAACGAGGCCAACACCCCACCCTTTGACATCAATAAAGAATCGCCGGTAGATGAAAAAATTCGCCTGCGCTACCGCTATCTCGACTTGCGCCGCGAGCGGATGCAACGCAATCTCCTGCTGCGGCACAATGTGGTACGTCATATCCGCAACTTCCTGGCCGATGAGGATTTCATTGAAGTTGAAACGCCTATCCTGTTCAAAACCACGCCGGAAGGCGCCCGCGATTACCTGGTGCCCAGCCGGGTACATCCCGGCAAATTCTACGCGCTGCCGCAAAGTCCCCAGCAGCTCAAACAACTGCTCATGATCGCCGGGTACGACCGCTATTTCCAGATTGCCCGCTGCTTCCGTGACGAAGACCAGCGCGGCGACCGCCAGCCCGAATTCAGCCAACTCGACCTGGAAATGAGCTTTGTCGACCGTGAGGATGTGATGGATGTAATCGAACGACTGATGATTAGCGTCGTGGAAAACACCACCAACCTGCCGTTACTGCACAAACCTTTACCCCGCCTGACATATCAGGAAGCGATGGCTCGTTTTGGCCGGGACAACCCCGATATTCGTTTTGGCCTGGAGCTCTCCGACATCGGCCCGATGGTGGCGCAGAGCCATTTCAAGGTCTTCAGCGATACCATAGCCTCCGGCGGGATTGTCAAGGGGTTTAACGCCAAGGGGTTAGGACACTACAGCCGCAAAGACCTGGACGATCTGGCCGAATTTATCAAAGACTTTGGAGCCAAAGGACTGGCCTGGCTGGTGGTGGACCAGAATGAAAAAGGCGAGGCCGTTGTGGGGCGCTCCTCTTTTGCCAAATTCCTCTCGACCGATGAAGTGTCGGCCATTATCAAACAGCTCGAGGGTGAACCGGGCGACCTGTTGCTCTTTGTCGCGGATACGTTTGCCATAGCTAACGAGGCGCTGGGACGTTTGCGGCTAGAAATCGGTGACCGCCTTGGCCTGCGCAATGACAACGTGCTGGCCTTTTGTTGGGTCATCGACTTCCCGTTTTTGATATGGAACGAAGAAGAAAATCGTTGGGATCCCAGCCATCACCTGTTTACCGCTCCGATGGACGAGGACATTCCCCTCCTGGACATCAACCCTGGCCAGGCTCGCGGCAAACAGTACGACTTGGTCCTCAACGGCAACGAAGTCGCCGGAGGTAGTATCAGGATTCACCAGCGAGATTTACAGGAAAAAGTCTTTGGTTTGATTGGGCTAGACATAGAAAAAGCCAGGGAGCAGTTTGGCCACATGCTGGAAGCATTTGAATACGGCACCCCACCCCACGGTGGAATCGCTTCCGGATTGGATCGTCTGGTGATGGTTATGGCCGGGGAACCGAACATTCGCGAAATTATCGCCTTTCCCAAGAGCCAAGCCGCCCTGGATTTGATGGCTGGTACCCCAACCGAAGCAACTGAACAGCAACTGCGCGAGTTACATATTAAGCTCAGATAATTTGGAGAAAAGAATGCGCATTTTAATCACTGGCGGGGCCGGGTTTCTTGGCTCGCACCTGTGTGACCGATTTTTGACCGAAGACCACACCGTGATTGCCATGGACAACCTCATCACCGGCAAAACGGCCAACATCGAGCACCTGGCGGGGCGCGATGATTTTTTGTTTATCAAACACGATGTGACCAATTACATTTATGTCGAAGGGCCGTTGGATGCCGTCCTACATTTTGCCTCACCCGCCAGCCCCATCGACTATCTGGAATACCCTATTCCCACGCTCAAAGTTGGCGCACTGGGCACCCACAAAGCCCTGGGACTGGCCAAAGAAAAGAAGGCCCGCTTTTTGCTGGCCTCCACTTCCGAAATCTATGGCGACCCGCTGATCCACCCCCAACCCGAAGAATACTGGGGCAACGTCAATCCCATCGGTCCTCGCGGCGTGTACGACGAGGCCAAACGTTTTGCCGAAGCAATGACCATGGCCTACCACCGTTATCATAATCTGGATACGCGTATTGTGCGCATTTTTAACACCTACGGTCCGCGCATGCGGCTCAACGACGGCCGGGTGGTGCCCAATTTCATCGGCCAGGCGTTGCGCGGCGACCCGCTCACTGTTTACGGCGACGGAAGTCGCACCCGCGCCTTCTGCTTTGTGGACGATCTGATAGATGGCATTTACCGTCTACTGCTTTCCACTGAAGTCCAGCCAGTCAACATCGGCAACCCCAACGAGATGACCATTTTGGAATTTGCCCAAAAAGTAATCGAAATAACCAGCAGTAGTTCCGAGATTACCTTTGTGAAACCAACCGACGAGCGGATCAAGGACGACCCTAAAGTTCGCCGCCCCGACATCGGCAAAGCCCGTCGTATTCTGAATTGGGAGCCAAAGATTTCCATTGACGAGGGTCTGCGTAAAACCGTTGAGTATTTTCGAACCTCTGTCTGATGGTGTTCAATTTCGTGTTCGGTAAATTCCTGGCCCTGACCCTCCCTGCCCCACCTGTCCACAGCAGACTCTATCGTCCCCTGCTGACGGCAGGTGTTATTACCCTGGGGTTGGCCATCGCTTGGCTGCCGGTAAAAACCACCGGCTGTCTGTTGGGTGGGGCGGTCATCTTGATGTTACTGCTGCGTTATCCTATCCTGAGCCTGTACCTGCTCATTCCCCTCATTCCTTTCAGTTCCCTGCTTGCGGTTACGCTGGCTGGTTTCAGGGTTGGATTGATGGAAGCCATCCTGGTTCTGGGCCTCACTGCCTGGCTGCTGCAACTGTCAATGAGTCAGCATTATCCCTCCCTGTTTCCGCCTGGTCGGCCACTTGGTTCAGCTGCGCCATTGCGTTGGCCCTTTTTGATATTTCTGGGCTGTGTCAGTCTATCGTGGCTCAATACCTTATCCATTGGCGCCAGTCTGGTTGAAACCGTTAAATGGTTCGAGATGTTAGCCCTCTACCTGCTGGTGATTGCCCTGTTGCCTGCCCAACACTTCAAATGGGTTGTGGCGACCATCTTATTGACAGGGATGGCCCAGGCTGTTTTGGGGCTATACCAATTCATCTTCAAAATAGGGCCGGAGGGATTTTTACTCTTTGGCGGTCGGTTTTTGCGAGCCTACGGCGCCTTTGCCCAGCCCAATCCCTACGCCGGTTACCTGGGCCTGGGACTACCCCTGGCGCTGGCGGTAGCGATTTGGGGATTTTCCCACTTTGGCCAGCGCAATCAATCAACAGGAGTGGCTACCAGAGTCCTTGTTGTGGCCATGCTTGGCGCGCCATTTCTATTAATGTTGGCTGCGCTCTTTGCCTCACAATCACGAGCAGCCTGGTTGGGATTTGCTATCGCTGCCCTGGTAACACTCATCGCGTTGAGCAAAAAACCGGCAGCAACTCTGGCTATATTGGTCTTGCTTGGCGCGGTAATCTTTTTGAGCAGCGCGATTGACCTCGGTATGTCTGAGTCCGGTGCAGACGAACAAGGCACGCCCTACAGTGCCGTCATTCAGCGCTTTGCCGATGCGTTGGCCATCGCCTCCATCAGCGATATTTCTACCCTGGAAGTGACCGATGCCAACTTTGCCACCATCGAACGATTGGCCCATTGGCAGGCGGCCCGCGAAATGTGGCGAGACCATCCCTGGTTGGGCGTCGGTTTTGGCAATTATGCCGTAATTTATCCGGTCTATGCCGTGGGACGCTGGCTGAACCCGCTGGGACACGCCCATAACTACCTGCTCAATATCGGCGCAGAGACCGGGCTGGTGGGTATCAGTGGTTATCTGATTTTCTGGATTTCAACTTTTGGGGTAACATGGCTGGCCGTTTGCCGCAGTTCTGGTTTTGAGCGGGCCGTAGCCGCCGGGGGACTGGGCATATTGGTTCATTTACATCTGCATAATTTATTTGATAATTTATACGTGCAAGGGATGTATCTGCACGTGGCCATCATCCTGGCTCTGATTTCGATTGTCTACGCCAATGCCAAAACAAGGAAAAGACTCGTCAATGATTGAAACCATCACTAACCTTCATCAAACCCATCCTAAAGAACTCTCCCGCTTTATTAAATTCGCCATTGTGGGGGCCGTCGGCGCGGTTATTGATTTCACACTTTTGAATCTCAGCCTGTATGTTATTGAGAACGTACTTGGCTGGAATGTGTGGCCGCAAATCAACGGGAATCTGCTGCTGGCTAACACCATCTCTGTTTGCGCCGCCATTCTCAGCAATTTTACCTGGAACCGGCTGTGGACCTTTCCTGAATCTCGTGCTCGCAAAAAACGCAAGCAATTACCCCAATTTACCCTGGTTAACATCATCGGCCTGGTTATCAACAATGTTATTGTGGTTGGCATCAACGCCCTGCTCATCGGCCACATCGGCGAACCCTGGAGCTACAACGTGGCCAAGGCTATTGCCATTCTTGTCGTTCTCTTCTGGAATTTTGGCGCAAATCGACTATGGACGTACCGGGGGCTGTAAGAACTGTTGAAATGGGATGAGGGTGAGAGTCGCCATTGATTACACCGCCGCCCTCAAACAAAGCGGTGGCATCGGACGATATGCGCGGGGTTTGGTTACAACCCTGGCCGGGTTGGATAACCAAAACCACTACACTTTGCTTATTAATCCCGACGCCCCCCGTCAGGGTCTGGCCTCGTTCCAGTTATATCCCAATTTTGATTACAAACTCTACCCGTTTTCCGAGCGCTGGATGACCATCGGCTGGCATCGCTTCTACTTGCCCATTCCGGTGGAATGGTTTGCCGGTGAGATGGATTTGTTTCACTCTCCCAATTTCATCCTCCCGCCTGTGCGTCGAGCCAAAACCCTGTTGACGGTTCACGACCTGTCGTTTATCCGCCATCCCCAGGGCGCAGTTGACAGTCTGCGTCGCTGGCTGAACATGGTCGTACCCCGCAGCCTGGCCCGGGCTGATCACGTTCTGGCCGATTCCTTCAACACCAAAAATGATCTCATCGAGATTTTTGCCACTCCCGCCAAAAAAATCACGGTAGTGGGGGCTGGAGTTGAAGAACGCTTTCGGCCCATCACCGATTCTCAAAAACTGGCGGCAATACGTCGTCGTTATCATCTGCCTTCAGAAAAATTTATTCTGGGGTTGGGTACGCTGCAACCCAGGAAGAATTTTACCGGCCTGATTGAAGCCTTCTCCCAGTCGCTAGCGGGAGAAACGCATCATCTGGTCATCGGCGGTGGCAAAGGTTGGCTTTATTCTGAAATCTTCAAGGCCGCAGCACAATCGCCGGTATCGGAGAGAATTCACCTGATCGGCTTTGTGGCCGACGATGACCTGCCCGCCCTCTACAGTCTGGCCGACATTTTTGCCTTTCCCTCGCATTACGAAGGCTTTGGCATCCCCGTCATTGAGGCGATGGCCTGTGGTACGCCCGTGGTCTGCGCCAACAATTCCTCTCTACCGGAGGTGGCCGGTCAGGCTGCCCTGCAGGTTTCAGCCGCCGACATTCCTGCCCTGGCCGAAGCCTTATCTCGCCTCTCTGTCGATACCACCCTGCGCCAGAAAGTCATCAAAGAAGGTTTTGCGCAGGCAAAAAAATTCACCTGGGCCGCGGCCGCCCAACGGCTACTGAAGGTCTATCAAACCCTCCTCTCCTGAACGACTAAGTCCAACCAAGTTTCTCTCTGGCGCAATCTATGCTATACTTATGTACACATCACCATTATTCATGATCGGTCCATTGTTCATTGACTCATTGTTCATTACTCATGCCCCTGTTATTACTTAACGAAGACGAATTAAGACAAATTATCACTGTTGCCGAAACGATTGAGGCGGTGGAGGCGGCCTTTATCGCCCAGGCAGAGGGACGGATGAATGTGCCCGGCGACTTTGTTCTGAACCTGCCCCAGGTAAAGGGCGAAGTCCAGGTCAAAGGCGCGTATGTAGACGAAACCCCCTACTACGCAGTCAAGGTCGGCAGTAACTTCCGCGATAATCCCACCATCAATCTACCCCGGCAAAGTGGATTAATGATTATTTTTGACGCAGCCACCGGACACCCGGCCGCCATTATGTTTGACAATGGCTATCTGACCAATCTGCGCGCCGGAGCCGCCGGGGCCCTGACGGCCAAGTACCTGGCCAACGAGCAACTTGATCGTGTTGCCGTGATCGGGTCGGGAAATCAGGCCTATGCCCAAATCAAGGCGCTGCTATCTGTTCGACCCAATATCGGAACTGTTGCTGTTTGGGGGCCTACGCCGGTAAACGTTGATTCTTATGCGCGTCGAATTGTTGAAGATCACGACTTAAACGTCGAAATTGCGCCTTCGATTGCGGCGGCTATGCAAGATGCCGCAGTCATCATTACCACCACCCCCAGCCATAAGCCCCTCATCCGGGCTGAGTGGCTAAAACCTGGGGCGCATATTATCGCCGTTGGCAGTGACAAGCCAAATAAACAAGAACTGCATCCCAATGTTCTCCAGCGGGCCGAGGTCATCATCGTTGATAATTTTGAACAATGCGCCACGGTCGGCGAAATTCACCATGGTCTCGCCACCGGAGCAATTGGCAGGGAAAATGTTCAGGGTAATCTGGGCGACCTAATTGTCGGCAATATTCCCGGACGAACTCATCCCGCCCAGATTACTGTCGCCGATTTGACCGGATTGGACTCTCAAGATGCGGCCATTGGCGCCCTGGCTCTGGAAAAGGCGCTCTTTTTGGGAGTGGGACAAAGGGTCGCCAGTTCGGCTATGGAACTTGAAACCTCACCTATTACTTAACCTGGTTGAGTCTACACCAAATCAAAAACCAAACCGCCAAGACAATTTGCGAGTCTTGGCGGTTGATTTTGTGACATCATAAACCACAGACGGGGATATGACACTCGCCAAAAAACTTCCCTGGTGCTATTTAGCCGCCTTACTGGTTGCCAACCTGGCCCTGCTACTACCTGAGGCTACACCCCTGCGCGTGGCGGGCGCGCTCCTCCTCATTGACTTGTTGCCCGGCTTGAGTTGGGCCAACTGGCTCCTGGCTTCCTCTACTCCCCTCCTCCGCTGGGTCATTGCCGCTGCCTTCAGTTACACCCTGGCGATGCTCGCCACGCTTTGGCTCCACTATTTACCTGGCCCGGTACAAACCTGGCAATTACTGGCCATTCTTGACACGTTAGCCTTAATTCCTATTCTGAGATATAACAAATCTGGCTACGCGAAGAGTACCCTTACTCGCCCCAATCTCTTACCACCTATTCTTGTCTTGACCCTCTTTCTCGCGTTATTCCTGCGCGGCGCCAATTTACACTATAGCGAATTTCAGGGTGACGAAGCCCTGGTAATGATTACGGCCGCCGAAGCCCTGGAAGGCCACGAGGACGCCCTTTTTTTACGATCCAAAGGCCCCGGTGAGGTATTGCTTCCCCTGGCTCTTTGGCGACTCACGGGAACGATTAATGAGTTGGGCGCTCGCCTCCCCTTCACTCTGGCCGCTATGCTGGCAATTGTCACTATTTACCTGATTGGCCAGGAATTGGGCGGGCAACGGGTCAGTTGGCTGGCGGCTGGTTTTTTTGCCTTTAACGGTTTTGCGGTGGCTTTTGGCCGCATTGTGCAATACCAGGCGCTGGTACTATGGATGAGCGCCCTGGCTTTTTTACTGATATGTCATTGGCGCCAAACTCAACAATACCGTTTTGCCATCCTCGGCGGCCTTTGCCTGGGCATCGGCTTGCTGGCGCATTACGACGCTATCCTGGTCATCCCGGCGATTATCTGGTTATTCATCTCCGGCCCAACAACCACCGACCACCAACCACTGGCCGCCGAAACCAAACCCCGTATCCTCGTCCATGGGTATAATTTTTGGTCCAACATTAACCACCAACGCGCCACCAGCCTGAAATCGGGCTTGCTCTTTTTGGCTACGTTTCTCCTTACCGCTCTTACCTTTTACCTACCCTACGCTCTCGACCCACGCACCAATCACACCGGCGAATATGTGGGCGGGCGTATTGGTAATGAACTGCGCAACAATCTGCCCAATTTTTTCCACTTCAATGCATTTTACAGTTCGTCGTATTACATCATCCTGACCAGCCTACTGGTCTTTGGCCTGCTGATCTGGCTTGTCCGGCAATCTCGAGGGGGGCGTTGGTGGGTATCCATTCTGCTGGCCGTCGGCGTGATCGCAGTTATCGCCAAACCCGGCCTGCTGAGTTGGGATACGCTCAACCTGTCGATTTTGCCATTTGCCCTGTTGCTGGCGGGAGCCTTTTTTACCCTTCCGTTTGGCAGTTACGGCCAGGCGCTGGTGCTATGGCTGGCGGCGCCGTTTCTGGGCTATAATTTTGTCGTGGCGCTGGGTCTGACCCACATCTACACCATTATTCCGGCCTGGTCACTCCTGGCCGCCGTGGCGTGGTATACGTTTTTCGACATTCCCCACCCTCGCTGGCGATGGCTAAACCACACTTCTAATTATCTCCTGGCCGTCTTGCTGGTTTTATCCACAATATTCTTGTGGAATGCCTTTGTACGCCACGACCGGGAATACTGGCAAGATTATCCTGATGGTAATCTGCCTCTTTTTTGGGACCCCTACCAGGAACTGCCCCGGGCCGGTTTCTTTGGC
This sequence comes from Anaerolineae bacterium, assembly GCA_016926805.1. Taxonomy (GTDB): domain Bacteria; phylum Chloroflexota; class Anaerolineae; order 4572-78; family J111; genus JAFGNV01. The sequence goes on along the minus strand of JAFGNV010000133.1, from coordinate 25,832 downwards.
TTTGCCCACCGCACCGGCTGGAAAGCCGTTGGTCAGAAGATCATCACCGGCCAACTGATTGGCGACTATGGCAGCAACGAAGAACCGGATGTAACCACCTGGTACACCCGTGGCGCGCCTCGCGCCTGCGATCCACAACCGGAATTTTACTTTTTGGCCGACGATTTGATTGACCCCGTCGATATCCCCGCCGAAATCATTGAGACCAACTACCAAAATATCGGCCGGGTAACGTTACCCAATCAAAAACAGATGCGCATCTTGCAACAAACACCGGCTACGCTCGCCCTGGGTGATTTGGACGAAAAAAGTCTGGCCCGCGAATTTGACCAGACCGCCACTCCCGACGCTTTTGCTCGTTCCGCCCGGGGTGCGGTTGCGCTAGACGTTAACTTTAGCAATCTGGCCAACCTGACCGGTTACAGCGTTGACCCCCGGCGAGCCTATCCCGGTGGACGACTACCTGTCACCCTTTACTGGCAAGCTCTGGCGCCAATTCCAGCCAGTTATCAGGTTTTCGCCCACCTGGAAGGTGATGCCGGCCCGGTCGCCCAGGCTGACGGCGTGCCGGCCTGTTGGACCTACCCCACCAACCTCTGGCAACCCGGCCAGATCATCGCCGACCAACACGCCATCTCGATTCCCCCCGATCTCATACCCGGTAAGTATCCTCTGGAGGTTGGTTTATACCTGGCCGATTCCCTGGTACGACTGGATGTACTGGATAGTAACGGCCACCCCGCCGGAACCAGCGTCACATTAACAATGATAGAGATAGGGCCTAACCCATGAAGTTCTTGTACACCGAGCGAGGGAATTTACGAACGACGATTAGATTGCTATTTGGCTCCGGTCAACTTGGTAGCTGGAATCTTGCCTTGGGTCTGCTCCTCACCGGCCTTGGCGGGGCTTTTCTGCCGTGGATTTGGCGGGAAAGCGTGGCTTTACAATTAACCGGCCCTGGCCTAGCCGAATTTGTAAAATTCTTACCCGAAGTACGCACGCTACAGTTGGAAATCGAGCGACTTTACTTTATCTCACCTTTATTTCTGGCCATGCTGGCCCTGCCAATTTTCTCGGAAAACCTAAACCTCACCCTGCCGACCTGGCTACGCTGGCTGATGCGACTGGTAACCATTCCCTTGGCCCTGGCGTCGCTCTCGCCAGTGTGGACACCTTCCACCTTACTGGCCTCAGAATTTCGATTACAAACAGTCCTGGCCGGGGTAGCCGTTGGACTGGCAATCATTGCCCCCCTCCTAAAAAAATTATCTTTAAGAATATTGGTAATACTTTTAGCGGGAGGGGGCTTGATTGCCCTTATTGGGCCAATATGGCAGTTTGGCCTGATTCAAACCTCAATGACAGAGGTTTACCATCAGCCGGTTTCGCCGGGTTGGGGGTGGTGGTTAACCGTAACGGGGATTATAATGAGCCTTACCGGGGGAGGCTATGTCGCTTTTGCGGGCAAGCCCACCCGGCCAAGATAAAACATATTTATTAAGGATTTATGGATTAACTCAGATCAAAAAATCATCACCTCGTTTTTTCTTTGGCTCAGCTTATGCTATTATACTGATGTGTACGATTGAAGGAGATATAAAATTGACAACCGCCACTGTCGAAAAAATTGCCATAGCTCTGAACGAGACAACAGAAATACCATTGGCTGAGATTGAGCGGGTAGTGAATCTCATTGGGGAAGAACGCGCTCTGACCATTCTTGATGAAACTCTCAAGGTTGAGGCTGAAGGCGGGATGCTTACCGACGACGGTCAACGCCGCCGGACGCCTGGCGGGGTTTTCTTTAAATTGGTTAAAAACCAAACCACCCCCAAGGAACGCGGTAAAATTTTTGGCGCTCGACCGGGAGCCGGCCCCAAACTCCTGCCTGTTAGTTGGGAAGAAAGCGAGCAACTTTCAAACAAAGCCTTAGAACTACCAAAAGGGGAGATAAGTAAAGTGAAGATCACCATTATTGGCCGACCAGGCCGGATTATTGAAAAAGGACCGGTTGTGATTACCAGCATGCAAAATTCTAAGCCCCCCAACTTACCCAAAGGACTACCAAAACCACCTGGCGATCCGACAACCTACGTTGTCTATATTGCGATGAAGCAATGGCTTAATGTAAAAGACTCGATCAATGAAAACCCTGATGATGTCCTCATTATTGACGGATACCCGGTTTTTGATAAACGCATTGGCCAAAGCGGCGCGATGACTATATTTGCCCAAAATGTAACCAGTAAACTCATCCAGCAAGCTCGACGCGAAACTCAACGAACCGGAGCGAAGAAGGGATAATCGGCTTATTGACTCCATAGGTGAGCAGTGGTAAAATTTCAGCCAGTTAGTACCCAGTCTCGAAGGGGAGCGTCGAAACTGGCGGACGAGCCAGACTTAGGATTGCTCTTTCTTATTCTTACGTTAATCACCACTTACTCACTTTGGGGATGTGCTGGAATTGGCAGACAGGCTTGACTTAGGATCAAGTGCTCGTAGAGCGTGAGGGTTCGAGTCCCTCCATCCCCACCAAAAAGCCTCGAATTATGCCCAATGCACCCCTCAAACGTTCCAACAAAAACCTTTATCGCCCCCCATCCTTGTTTCGTCAACCCCTTGTCGGCCTGGCGTTGGGTGGGGGTGGCGCTCGCGGCCTGGCCCACATAGGCGTGCTCAAGGTCTTGGAACAAGAACAGATAACCATCGATTGCCTGTCTGGAACGAGTATGGGCGGCGTCATTGCGGCTGCCTACGCCACAGGCCAATCTCTTGCCGAACTGGAAACTGAGGCCTTGAAGATGGCCGATCTGAGCCGCCTGGCCAGACTGGTCACCTGGACCCCGCCCTGGCATAGTCTGTTGGGTAGTAATCGCGTGCGACGCTATTTTACCGAGATACTGGGCGACGGACTAACTTTTGACACGCTCCGTTTGCCGCTGGCCCTAACCGCCGTGGACCTGCTCCAGGGGCAGGAAGTGATTCTTGACCAGGGATCGGTGATAGACGCGGTTCTGGCGACGACGGCCATTCCAGGGGCATTTCCGCCGGTGGAAAAAGATGGCCACCGGCTGGTTGATGGTGGAGTGCTCAACAATGTTCCGGCTGATGTGGCTCGTCAATTGGGCGCAGAGCTGGTAATTGCCGTGGACGTGACCCCTGATATATCACGCCACGATCCGGAGGAGAATGACGAGTCATCGCCCAAACCGCCTTTACCTGCCATTCTCCGGGACATCTGGCAGGCCGAGTTGATCATGATCACCGTCCTCAGCAAAAACAGACTCCAACAAGCAAAACCGGAGATACTGATTCGTCCTCAAATTCCAATTGAGGTCACCGTGTTGACCGGCTTCACCCGGGCTAGAGAAATCATTGCGGCCGGGGAAGAAGCCACCCGGGCCGCCCTTCCCCAAATCCACAAAGTGCTACAATCCAGATTGCGCCGGGCCCATCTGACTTGGCGACGCTTGCTTTCACGAGAGAGAAAAACTTCAAGGAGCTAACCAATGAGGTCGATCGTAAGCAATCAAAAGCTATTGTGGGGTGGATTGGGACTCCTGGTAATATCTGCTTGTTGTGTTGGCGTACTATTGGGCAGTGTATTGGCCAAACAGAATCCCTCGTCGCCATCTCAACCCACCCCATCGGGTGCCGTTGTAGTCTCTCCGGTGGTCATTTTTGTTCCCGAACCCACAAATACACCCCCCCTCCTCGGCATCGCCGACACGCCCCCACCGCTACCAGCCGAACCACCCACCATCGTGCCGACTTTCCCCCTCGACGCGTTGCCTCCAGCCCAACAACCTACCGTCAACCTCAACGATCTGGCCCAATATGCCCAGGCCATCAAACCTATTTTGGAGGAAAGTTTGGCCGCCGCCAAGCGAGATAATGCCGTCCTGGAAGTCATCAAAGAAAATCCGGCTGCCATTTGCGGCCAGGGGCTTACCCCACACCCAACCCTGGCGGCTGACGCTGCCCTCATGAAAAACTTGGCAAATCGTCTGGACAGTATTATCCCACCGGCTGAAGTAGCCGAATTGGTGCATCAACCATTGGTGGAAAGTATCCATCTATGGCGCGATGCTCTAAAGAACATCAATCTGTCCTGCCAAACTGATGATCCCACCGGCCAGAATCTGCTGCGACTGGGGGCCATGCTACAACTGGGCAGTTCGCTGGTCAACTTCCAAACGGCCAGCACCAACTTCTGGCGACTGGCTATCGCCAAAGGTTTGGAGGAAATTGTGGGGTCGCTGCCCATTGGCACGCCGGTATCGCCCTAATTTGGTCACCACATCGCGGTCAGGAGATGAGCTGGGGGGAAATACATCTGGTTACTTCCCTGGAAAAGATTGCCCAGCTAGAGGTAACTCACCCTGTCGCTTGAATTGTATTTTTATCCGCTTGGGTTATAATAAGAGTGTGTTGCCCGACGTGACCACTCATCCACGTCACCCCAATCACTCAACACAATCCACAAGTTTCACCAATTAACCAAACCTATATTTTCCAAGGAGGCAAATACAATATGGAAGCATTACTGGGTTTAGTTCCGTGTCTTGGGTTTATTCTTATTGTGGTGCTTTTCCTGCTTTTTTCGGCCATCAGAGTGGTGCAGGAATACGAACGCGGGGTTATTTTTCGTTTGGGCCGATTTGTGGGAGCCAAGGGGCCAGGTCTATTCTTCATCATACCTTTCATCGACCGGATGGTTAAGGTAGATTTGCGGACGGTGACGCTGGACGTCCCTTCGCAAGAAGCGATTACGCGTGATAACGTTACCCTCAAAGTGAACGCCGTGGCTTATTTCCGCGTGCTGGACCCCGGCAAAGCCATTATTCAGGTTGAAGACTACCGGCGCGCTACCTGGCAAATAGCCCAAACTACGCTCCGTAACGTGATCGGTCAGAGTGAGTTGGATGAACTGCTGGCGCATCGAGAGAAAATCAACGAACAATTACAGCAAATCATCGACGAACAAACCGAACCGTGGGGCGTCAAGGTTTCCATTGTTGAAGTCAAAGACGTGGAGTTACCGCAAACAATGCAACGGGCCATGGCGCGACAGGCGGAAGCCGAACGCGAGAAACGGGCCAAGATTATTCACGCCGAAGGTGAGTCTTCGGCGGCGCAACAATTGGCCGAAGCAGCCGAAGTCATTGGCCGCCAGCCGGCCACGCTGCAATTGCGCTACCTGCAAACTTTGACCGAAATTGCCGCCGAGAAAAATTCCACCATCATTTTCCCCTTGCCTATTGAATTCTTGAGTGTCTTCAGCGCAATGATGACACGTAAACCAACCGAATAAAGTAACTTCTGTCTGCGGCAGGCCTTTTTCGCGGAACCGAAATTTAGGGCGACACATTGTCAAGGGCAATGTATCGCCCTATTTTTTATGGCTTAAATGATTATGTTGAATTAGCCAAGATATGGTATAATAAAATCGTCCAGGTTCCGTCGCAAGGCCAAAAAATCATCGGCGGCAGGGTGCCACCTTAAAGTCGAGGTTATCGATGAGCGGTCTTTTCAACGTTCTGTATGATGTATATGTCCGTTTTTTGGTCTGGCTTGGTGCTGCGCCACCGGCGGGGTATGAGTATTTGCTCCCTATGGATGAGGCCAGCCCCAGAGAATACACAGTTAAAAAAGGCGAGACTATTTTTGCCGTGGCTCGTAAATTTGGGGTGCACTATGATCTCATTGCCCAAGCCAATGGCATCGAAGATCCCGAAACGGTTCAGCCCGGTCAAACTCTCATTATCCCCCCACCCGACTGGGATCCTGACTCGGGGCCTTTGGTTGAACGGCCGCCAAAACCGGTACCAGAGCAAGAACCGGAGCCTCCCGTTGAACTCCAACCAACACCGGAAGAAGCGCCGCCCGTTGCTCTGAAACCAACTCCGGAACCAATTGATGAACCTTCCATAACCCCACCAGAAGAGCTTGAGTTTGAGGAACTCGACTGGCTGGCCTCAACGCAAGAAACGTCGACGTTGCTATTCGACGCCGAAGAACCGGTGTTGCTGCCCGACGAACTGGACACGTCGGACGAAGCGCCATCGGACGAGGCGCCGCAGTGGCTCCTGGCAGTTGAGCCAACTGAGCCGGCTCCTGAATTTTATGCCGAAAACGTTATGACGGCGGTAGAGGCCCCCACCTTCAGTGACCGCCTGGAATGGCTGGTTGCCACCGAACCACCTCAACCTAAAAAAGAGGTTTTCTCTACCCCGGCCAAACAGTTACCACCATCAGAGAAAGCGCCTTCCAAGCCGGTCGCTCCAACCGCCAAATCGCCTGCCTTGGTACCACCAGAGTTGATCACCGATCAGGAAATGCTATTTCGCTACGAGGTTCAACGAGGCGACACCCTGAGTTCGATCGCCAAACGATATGGGGTTACGGTTAAAGAATTGATCGAGGCTAATGATGTCGCCGATCCTAATCGCATCTTTCCCGGCCAAAAATTGATCATTCCTGGCTATATGGCTCCCAAAACGCCACCAGAACCAGAACCAAGACCGGAACCACCTCTCCCAACTCCCGATGAGTCTTTTATTTATACCGTTGCCGAAGGCGACACGCTCAGTGGGATTGCCAAACGATACGGGGTCACTGTCCGCCAACTGGTTGAAGCAAACAACATTGACAATTCCAATCTAATTCGGGTCGGACAACGATTATTCATTCCGGGGGTGCTTAAACCCCCGGAAACCCAGCCGGAAGAGCAACCCGAACCACGACCTCAACCAGAACCTGCCCCGGTGTCGGTACCCTCGGCAGGGATAGATCCCGATTCTCCGCCGCTTGGCCCTGTGGACGCCGTTCGGGCGCTTTACGTGAGTTACTTTGCCATTGGTCACGCCGACTTCCGCAAGCGTATTTTTGAACTCCTCGACACCACCGAACTCAACGCTGTGGTGATCGATGCCAAAGGCGACTACGGTTGGATCAGCTACCCCAGCCGGGTTCCGCTGGCCCACGAAATCGACGCGGCCAGACCGACCGCCAAAGATTTTGATGAAGTGATGGCCCAATTTAAAAAGCGCGGTTTATACACCATTGCCCGGGTGGTGACTTTTAAAGATAATCCGCTGGCCAAAAATCATCCCGAGTTAGCCATCAAAATCGAGGGCGCCAATGATAAAATATGGCAAGACCGAGAGAATTTGAGCTGGAGCGATCCCTTTCTTAAGCCAGTGTGGGATTACAACATTAAAATTGCCATCGAGGCCGCCCAAAAAGGGTTTGACGAAATCCAGTTTGACTACATTCGTTTCCCCACTTCCAGCCAAGCCGGTACGCCGCAGTTTTCCCAGGAAACAACCAAAGAGACTCGCCTGGCCGCCATTACCGGCTTTTTGAGCGCGGTACGCGGCCAGCTTCAACCGTTTGGGGTAAAAGTGGCGGCAGACACCTTTGGCTACACCTGCTGGCGCAAAGACGATACCCTCATCGGGCAGGATATTGAACGAATGGGACAGTATTTAGATGTGTTGTGCCCAATGCTGTATCCCTCCACTTTTGGCAGCGGCATCCCGGGTTACAAATTTGCTATCGCCCATCCTTACGAGATTGTCTACCAAAGCGCCACTCGTGCTATAGAACGAGTCCGCGAGTTTGGCTGTGTGGTTCGGCCGTGGATTCAGGACTTTCAGGATTACCGTTTTGATAAACGAATCTACGGAAAAGAGGAAATTCAAGCCCAAATCAAAGGCTGTTTTGACGCCGGCAGCGCCGGTTTTATGGTTTGGGATCCTCACGTAAGATACACCGATGGCGCTTACGCCCCGGCGGCAAATCGCCCGTAAAAGTGAAATGCACCCCAGAACCATCCCCATCTTGACACCAACTCATATTCACTGGTATCATGACAGCATCATCCCAACAGATAAAGGGTAACAATTTGCAACTCACCTGGCTCGGAACGGCCGGTTTCAAAATAGATACCAGTGAAGGAGCGGTTATTTTGATTGACCCCTTTCTCTCCCGCCCTGCAACCGCTACCCCTACCTTACCTTTGTCATTAACCGGCCTGTCGCCTGTAGACGAAATCCTGTTAACCAACGGTCGTTTTGACCATGCCATGGATACCCCGGCTCTGGTAAAACAAACGGGAGCCATTGTGCACGCGCCAGGATCAATCTGCGGGCGGCTGGCCGATTTGGGAGTGCCGCTCAACAGTTTGGAAAGCGTCTCGCTGCGCAAGATAAAATATGTCGGTAGTTTGGGCTGGCAAGCTCTGGCGGCCCAGATGAATCAAGCTGACTCATCGCCTGCCCTACGCGCCCTTAACCAGGGTCAAGAAGACCTGGCCTGGGTTAATGAACTGGAACGCCAGTGGCCTTCTGGCGAAACTGTAGCTTATCACCTTCAAGCCGATGATATCTCGATGATTCATTTTGGCTGCTCCGGTTGGGTAGAAACTGAGCCTGATGATTTGCACCCCGACCTGATACTACTGCCCGTCGAACGACATCCGAGGTCAGATGGCAATACGCTCCGCCTGATTTCGCTGCTCAAACCCAAGGTTGTCATTCCTCACCATTGGGATAATTATTATCCGCCGTTGAGTGAGGCGGTCGACCTCAGCGAATTCATCACCCTGATTTGCCGTCAAACACCTTCGGTGACAGTTTACCAGCCGGTTATTGGCGAATCCTTTGACCCTGCTAATTTACTCTAAATTCTAGGCCAGTATGCTTATTGACAACAGTAACCATTTATGTAATAATATCGGTACAAAAAGCTTGATATGGTCTTAACCATATCTCCCAACAATCGCCATCCTAACATAAGGAGGTGATGCTAATGAAAGATCACAGTAGCATGCGTAGCGCCGTAGCATCACCTCCCATGATTGGGTAAACATGCTACGGCGCGGCAAGGGGTCACACCCAGGTGTGGCCCTTTGTTTTTTGGGAGTAGGGGCGAGGCGACTCGAAGCTTGGTTTGTTTCGATACGTTCCAATCTGAGTTGCTTCCGCCCTTATTTTTTTGATAAAGATGCAATGGATAGATTACAAGAACGGAGCGAGGACGTGTCGATATACCCCCTGGGTAAACTACCCGTAAATGACTTAACCCGGTTGTTGAGCAAATACCCTTGCCCCGATCCCCGGCTGGTGGTACGACCTGCCATCGGCGAGGACGCTGCTGTGATTGACATGGGTGATCGTTACCTGGTAGTGGCCACCGATCCTATCACTTTTGCCACCGATGAAATAGGCTGGTATGCGGTCAATGTTAACGCCAACGACATCGCCTGCACGGGCGCAGTTCCACGTTGGTTTCTGGCGACTCTACTCTTGCCCGAAAAACAGACCGGACCAGCCCTGGTCGACCAGATTTTTGCCCAGATTCATTCAGCCTGTACTACCCTGCGCATTACTCTGATTGGCGGGCATACCGAAATCACCCACGGGTTGGACCGCCCCATTGTTGTTGGCCAGATGTTGGGCGAAGTAGCCCCAGACAAAATGGTGCGGACCGGCAGCGCGCAAGTTGGCGACGATTTAATCCTGACCAAAGGCATCGCCATTGAAGCAACGGCGATTATCGCCACTGAAATGCGGTCTGATTTGCAGGAATATTTTGATGATGATAGTCTTAATCACTATGCGAATTTTCTGCACGAGCCGGGCATCAGCGTGGTCAAAGATGCGGCCATTGCCATATCGGTGGGTGGTGTTCACGCCATGCATGATCCCACCGAGGGTGGCGTGGCCAGTGGCCTCCACGAATTAGCCGAAGCCAGCAATATTGGTCTGGAAATCTGGGCTAATCAACTACCTTATCTACCCGCCACAATTGCCCTCTGCCAGCACTTTCATTTGAATCCGTTGGGGGTTATTGCCTCGGGCGCGCTCCTCATTGCTGCCGATCCAAAAGTAAGCGGGAAGATTGTCAGCCGGTTGAGAAAATCAAACATCGCCGCCAGAGTGATTGGCAGGGTAACGCCGCCAGAACAAGGGCGACTACTGATTGATGGCGACAGACCGCACCCTCTGCCTGGGTTTGCTCGGGACGAGATTACCCGATTGTTTGCGTAATTCCATGTTAAAATAACTTGACCTATCCCCCAAGCCGTTTATAATTGAATCAACCCTCGCCTTTTGTGTCCGGTTTAGGTTTAAGTTTAAAAAGGAGATTTGTCCCAGGTGGCTGAAAAGCGTCGCTATGATTTTGTAATGTTTGATGTGGGTGGAACCCTGGTAGGCTTTGAAGAGGACGCTCCCTTTGGTGAAGTCCTCGCTCGCATCGATCCCCCTTACCGTTTTACCTCGGCCAACGATCTACGCTTGAGCATGCTGCGCACGCTCTCTGCCCGTCGCCACGAAGCGGTAGGGATGGTGGACGATAACGAAATAAATAACTGGTGGCGGACCATTTTTGAAGACCTGTTCCCCGACAATCTCCCGGCAGCCTGGCACATGTGGGAGCTTTTTAAACACAGCTATTTTGACAGTCTCTTTCCGGACACTCTACCTATCCTGACCCTTCTGAAATCTCGGGGGGTACCGATGGGTGTTGTGTCCAACTATGGCGCTCATCTCATCTACACCCTGTACAAGCTAAACATTTACGATTATTTTGAATTTGTAATTGTCTCGTCCCTGGTTGGCGTGGCCAAACCATATCAGGGTATCTTTGATATTGCCCTTGAAAAAGCTGGCGTGCCGCCCAATCGAGTTCTCTACGTGGGTGACAACCCGACCGATGACATTGAAGGCACCAAAAATGTGGGGATTGACGCAGTTCTCATCAACCGCCCCGGACGAACTCCCAGCACTGCCCCGGTTGTCATTGACAGCCTGCTTGATATTCAACGGTTTGTTTTTCCAGAGGAGGGATAACCTATGAGCGAAGCACAGGAGTTATATATCTGGTTGGAAGGTGATTTTGAGCGCCCTCCCAAAATTGCGGCCAAAGTTGCCCCGGCAATGCCTTTACGCAATTTCAGGGATAAGTATGTTGACACAGATAAGTCTTACCTGATTATGCACGTTTATGCCGCCACCGATGATGAGGGACAAAACTTCACCGTCACCCTTCATCCAGCCAATAAGTCGGCAAAAACAACCAACCAAACCATCACCGGCACCACCTTGACCGGCGTCAAGGGCATTGGTCGAAAATACACCGCACTGCTGCGCGAAAAGGCCGGAATTGAGTCAATTGAGGAATTACGAGAAACCGGAGCCACCCCCGCCAAACGAGCAGCACTGGCACAACAAACGGGACGCAACGAAACGGTCATTCTGCGGTGGGTGCAACTTGCCGATTTGATGCGTCTGGAGGGTGTCGGCCAGGATTACAGCGCCCTGTTGTGGGAAGCCGGCATAAAAACTCCCTCCGACCTCCCCGCCCAAAACCCGGAGCGTTTGCTGCAACTATTAACTCGCCTTAACGATCAAAAACGCCTGACTCACCGTCTGCCCTCGATTGGGCAGATTATGAGTTGGATGGAACAGGCTAAAGGTCTGCCAGACCTGGTAAAGGAAGCATAGCGACAGATTATTTTATGAGAAAACCTCATCCTCAAAGTCCTCTTGCTTTGCCTGCGGTTTTATGCCATAATCTACTCAAATACCAGGGTTGACGAGACGTATCTGTGTTTGATCAGGAAACAAGCACCGCCTTAAGTGAACGCGAGTTGCAGGTATTGCAGTTGGTGGCCACTGGCGCCAGCAATCAGCAGATTGCCCGCAAACTGGTCATCAGTGTGAACACGGTTAAAGTTCACCTGCGCAATATCTTTGAAAAATTGGGGGTGCAATCGCGCACCGAAGCCACCACGCGGGCAATTCAAGAAGGCTGGGTGGTTGTTGAGGAGTACGGCGCCAACAGCGCTCCTTCTGCCCTCAAAACTTTTTTAATTGCCAACCGCCAAGCCGCTCTCCAGCAGTGGCAACTGGTCTACTTTGCGCTGGCTCTCCTCTTGGCTCTGGCCACAATGATTCTCCCCTTGCGATTCAAAAACGCCCCCATCGTCAAACCTTACTTGCCCGTCATTCAAGTTGACGAAAACAAATTCTATGAACAACAACCCACGCCAACACCAATTGCGGCAACCGGCAATCCTTCAAACCGCTGGAGTTTTCAGTCTCCCATGCCGACCCATCGTGCCGGTCTGGGTGTTGTGGCGCTAAATGGACAAATCTACGCCATCGGCGGCGTCCGAACCAATGACCGCGCCACCCGCCTGCTGGAAATCTACAATCCCCAAACCGATACCTGGAGCGAAGGCGCAGCCAAACCAACCGCAACGACCAATGTAAGCGCTGCGGTTATTGACGACCAGATATACGTTCCCGGCGGTTGCACCAACGAAGGCCAGGCTGTTGATGCCCTGGAAATCTATCATTCCCAAACCGACACGTGGACGCAAGGCCAGCCTCTACCCAAAGCCCGGTGCGGATACGGCCTGGCTGCCCTGGCCGACAAATTGTATCTTTTTGGCGGCTGGGATGGAGAGTCATTTGAAAATACCGGGTGGGTGTATTCCGTCAGCGATGACGCCTGGGAAGTATTAGCCGCTGCCATGCCAGAGGCCAAAGGGTTTTTCGGTACGGCGTCCCTGGACGGCAAGATTTACGTGGTTGGCGGTTACGACGGCCAGAATGAATTTGCTCAAACCTATATTTTTGACCCTGATAAAGGGGAGTGGTCGGAAAAAACACCGCTGAATGAAAAACGCGGCGGCCTGGGTCTGGTCAACGCCGGCAAGCAGCTGTATGCCATCGGCGGCGGGTGGGATCGAATAATCTCGACCAGTGAAAAATACGACCCGGCTACCGATACCTGGACCACCTTTGAAGCGCCCTTCACCGATCAGTGGCGCAACGCCGGTCTGGCAGTGATTGACACCAAAATCTACGCCATCGGCGGCTGGAACAGCACCGAAGGAAAATATATGGACTCGGTGGTCTCCTACCAGGTCTTGTTCCAGCTATTCTTGCCGATTTCGGTGGGCAATTAAAGCACTACATAAGTGAGTCAAACAAAAATGAGATCAAACACGTTACGCATCGGCTCCACCACCTTTGTGTGGGGCCGCCAGACGTATGTGATGGGCATTATCAATGTAACCCCAGACAGCTTTTCCGGCGATGGGCTGATGCACGGCGACAATTGGATCCAACAGGCCGTGGCGCAGGGCCGCAAATTTACTCAAGAAGGGGCGCACCTTCTTGACGTGGGCGGCGAAAGCACCCGTCCCGGCGCGGAGACGATTGAAGTTGAAGAGGAATTGAAACGGGTGGTGCCGGTAATCGAGGCCCTGGCCGCCAAAGTCGATGTGCCCATTTCGGTGGACACCTATAAGGCCAAAGTAGCCGCCGCCGCTCTGGATGCGGGCGCCCAGATGGTCAACGATGTGTGGGGCCTGCGAATGGATCCAAACATGGCCGACCTGTGCGCCAAACGCAAGGTGCCGGTGGTGGTGATGCACAACCGCAGCCATCCCCGCAACGCCGTGCAGGAAGAGCGACTGGGGGGGCGTTACCTGGGCACCACCTATGATGACCTCCTGGCCGATGTAGCCAACGAACTGCAGCACAGCATTAACCTGGCCAAAACCGCTGGCATCCCCGATGAACGGATTATCATCGATCCCGGTATTGGTTTTGGCAAAACCGTTGAACAAAACCTGACCCTACTCAAACATCTGGATAAACTCACCTCCCTGGGGTATCCCATCCTGCTGGGCACGTCGAATAAATCGATGATTGGTTACACCCTGGATTTGCCGCCCGATGAACGGGTGGAAGGCACGGCAGCCACCGTCGCCATTGGCATCGACCGGGGAGCCGACATTATCCGCGTCCATCAGGTCAGGGAAATGAGCCGGGTAGCCAGAATGACCGACGCCATTGTGCGCCCGGCCAGGCCCGGTTAGGCGAAGGTACCCCCTATTCTCCTAAAATCAGGGGCCGGCCAACCTAAACAACTTACCACTTTGTCACCGTTAAGATGCCATCGTCAGCAGGTAGGTTGGCGACCAATTCAGCCACGGTTTGTTTTAGAACAGGATGGACAAAATCCGCGGCGATGTCTGCCAGGGGGTGCAATACAAAACCTCGCTCGGCCATGCGGGGGTGGGGAATTTGCAGATCAGGCGTGTTTAGGATTAAATCATTGTAAAAAATAATATCCAAATCAATGAGACGTGGGCCAAAGCGAACGGCTTTTTCGCGGCCCATTTCAGTTTCAATCTGCTTGAGGTAAGCCAGCAGATCTGTCGGCGACAAGCTGGTTTGCCCTTTGACCGCCATATTCAGAAAAGCAGGCTGATCGAAGACATAGGCCGGAGCGGTTTCGTAGAGCCGGGAAGTAGCCAGAATTTCTACGTTGGGCGCGAGTTTCTGCAGGGCCTGTTTTAAATTGTTTTTACGGTGGCCCAAATTTGCGCCCAGGGCTAAATATACCAGGTGTTGTTGCTTCATCAATTCTTTTCTTTCAACAGGATTTATACTTCATCAAATACGGGAGGATTTTTATGACCACTGTTCCGTTACTGGATTTGAAACTCCAATATGCCACCATTCGGCAAGAAATACAAACCGCCATCAACCGGGTGTGCGACTCGCAGTATTTTATTCTGGGGCCAGAAGTACAGGCTTTAGAAGAAGAACTGGCCGCATATTGCCGCACCAAATTTGCACTGGGCGTTTCATCGGGTACAGACGCGCTCCTCGTCGCCCTGATGGCCATCAACCTGCAACCGGGCGACGAAGTGATTACAACGCCTTACACCTTTTTTGCCACGGCCGGCAGCATTGCCCGGCTGGGGGCCAAGGCAGTATTTGCAGACATCGATACCAAAACCTTTAACATCGACCCGGCTCACATCGAAGCCAGGATTACGCCTCGAACCAGGGCGATCATCCCGGTACATCTTTACGGTCAATGCGCCGATATGGACCCCATTATGGATATCGCCGAACGGCATAGCCTGTATGTTATCGAGGATGCGGCCCAGGCCATCGGCGCGGAGTATAAGGGGCGCCGGGCCGGGGGTATCGGTCACATCGGCTGCTTTTCTTTCTTCCCTTCCAAAAACCTGGGCGCGTTTGGCGATGGTGGCGCCGTTACCACCAACGATCCCGACCTGGCCACCCAGATGAAGATTTTACGGGTACACGGCAGCGAACCCAAATATTATCACCAATTTGTGGGCGGCAATTTCCGGCTCGACGCTTTGCAGGCGGCGGTGGTACGAGTCAAGCTAAAATACCTGGATGGCTGGACCGCCGGACGGCAGCATAACGCGCAACGCTACAATAACCTGTTTGCCAAATTGGGCCTGACCGACGCGCCAGACAAGCACGACGCTCTCCTGATCTTGCCCTTTGAGTCTGGCCAATCAGGCCAATACGCCCACCGGGTGGACGCCACCGCGCCGTTTGCCAATTACCGCCATATCTACAACCAATACGTTCTTCGGGTAGGTCAAAAACGCGACGAATTACGTGCCTTTTTGACCGAGCGCAAAATCGGCACGGAAATTTATTACCCTGTGCCCCTGCACCTACAAAAATGTTTTACAGATTGGGGCTATTGCGCCGGAAACTATCCGGCCAGTGAAGCAGCCGCGGAACAAACCATCGCTCTGCCCATCTATCCCGAATTAACCGAGGAACAGCTTCAAACGGTGGTCGAGGCCATTGCGACATTTTATGATGGCCTGGAATAGCCTCGCCAAAACATGATGGCCCAATTATCCACCTTAAAGCGGCCCACCATCTGGCCGCTGCTCCTGCTTTTGCTCGCCAACGGCTTGATCCTGGCTGACCCTGCGCCGGTTATGCTGCGTTATGCCGGTTCATTCATCATCCTGGGTTTTCTGCCCGGCTGGATCTGGCTACAGCTTTTTTTGACTCGCCCCCTGGACATCACCGAGCGTTTGACGCTGGCCATTGGCCTGTCGCTGGCCTTAACCATCCTCACGGCGATGCTGGCCGTTTACCTGCCCTGCCCCCTGACGGCAAACCAAATCCTGGTTGTCAGCAACGTCCTCCTTGGGGCAGGCTTGATGGCGCAATGGTGGCAGCAAAGTCTTCATGGTGATCGGGCCGCATCGCCTTCCCCGCCACTTTTTCTGGCGCTAATTCTGGCGTTATTAGTGAGTCTGGCTATTGCTTTGCGCCTGCCTCGACTGGGGTATGCGGAATTTCATGAAGACGAAGCCGAAGCGTTGATGCTGGGTGTGCGCCTGTTTCAGGGCGAAGACTACGCCCTTTTTTTACATCGTAAAGGCCCGGCCCAGATGTTGCTGCCGGTGGTGTTCTGGTTGCTTACCGGCCACATCGATGAGACTCTGGCCCGTTTGCCCTTCGCGGTGAGCAGTATTCTCAGTGTAGCGACCCTCTTTTTCCTCGGGCGGCGTTGGTTCAACTGGTCGACAGGGATTGTGGCCGGGTTGTTGTGGGCCATTAACGGTTATGCCATTGGCTTTGCCCGAATGGCGCAGTATCAGGCCTTGATTTTTTTTCTGGGACCGTTGGCCATCTATGGCCTCTATCTGGCCTGGCAATATCGCCAGCCCCGTTTACAAATTCCCGCCGCCATTCTGCTGTCAACGTGCCTGTTAGCCCATTTTGACGCTCTCTTGCTACTGCCGGCTGGGGCCTATCTGATCTGGCTGATTGTCACAAACGTAAAAAAAACACCGGAAAGAATTGTCGCCATGGTGGCGTTGGTCCTCTTTCTGGGCCTGCTGGCCTCGTTTTACCTACCCTACCTGTTTGACCCCGAGTTTGAACATACCGTGGCCTATCTCTCTGGGTCGCGGGTCAAACCGGGCCTATTGTATAACAATTTGAATTTATTGCAGCGACTGGACAAAGATTACAGTTCGCATTTTTACATGCCGCTGGCCGGGCTGGGAATTCTCTGTTTTGCGGTCTGGCAAAGCGCAAGGTTTGCCGAAAGATGGCGTTGGGCCGTAGGTGCCCTGGGATTGTTTGCTGCCTCAACGTTATGGTTACCAGAAATGTGGCAAATTGGCTCATCAAGTTTAGCCATCTTACCCTGGCTGTTGCTGGGTTTGCTTTGGGTCTGGCTCGCCCCCAACCCCGAGACAAGAGTCGCCTGGATTATGTTTGGTGCAGCCTTTATTGGTTATGTTTTTCTGGTAGACGATCCGCGCACCCACGTGTACATTATGTATCCCGGTGTCGTTTTGCTGGCCGGTGCTGGCTGGGCTGCCGTATACCAGGGCCTTAACCAATGGACTACCTCAAATTTGAAGGGCAAAATGCCTCCAGCGCTGATTCGCTCGGTTCTCCTTTTGCTTCTGGTGATGGGCCTGCTGTTGGCCGGAGCGATTGTAATTTACGATATAACCGTCTTTCTCCGAAAAGAATCGAGCTTGGCCCAACTCCGGCAAAAATGGGATGGGTCAAGCTGGCAGCTAATTTACAATGACCTTCCCCAGGAGCGAAGCTACTTTGGCTATCCGAAGCGAGAGGGGTGGAAAGCAATTGGGGCGCTCCAGGCTCAGGGCAAGTTCTCCGGCGACTTTCGCAGTATCAACGAAGATTTCATCATTCCCATCTGGTACAATTATGGCCAGGCCCGTTCCTGCTACAACACTCCGGCCCAGTATTTTGTGCGTGCGCCAGGAGATGCCTCTCCGGTCACGGATGAAGCCTACATCGAGACCGGCCAAATTGAACGCGAAGGGGAAATCCGGCTGCGAATTTTTTCTGCCGAGGCGGAACAACCCGAGGCGCCATCTCGCTACCCCTTAGAGGCTTACGAGGATATTTTTGACCGATGGGCCACGCCCCAACATTTTACCCAACAGGCTGAACCAGCCCAACGGTTGGAAGCCCAATTTGGCCCGGCGATAAGATTTCTTGGTTACGATCTGCCCATTCAGGCTGTTGCTCCCGGCGACACCCTTTATCTGAACCTCTACTGGCAGACGTTGGAAAATCCCGGCGCCAATTACCGGGCTTTTGTTCACCTAACCGACGGCGCAACCCTCTGGGCGCAGCAGGACGACGACCCCGCCTGTCGCCTCCCTACCTCCATCTGGCGAGTCGGGCAGCGGGGGATTGGCCAATTTCGCTTACACCTCAACCCCAATACTCCGCCGGGTCGTTACCCCTTGGTCATGGGCCTGTATCACGCTGAAACCTTAGAACGTTTACCCATCACCGCTGGAGCCGGTCAACCGGGCGATGATTTTTTGTGGTTGGGTGATATAGAAATAACCCACCAGGATTAATACCTATTTTGCCCATCGAGTAAAGAATTTTACCCAGAGGCAGAGGAACACTGAGGATAAAAATAGAAAAAACAAAAAACTCTGTGTTCTTTGTGTCTCAATGGCTGATACTATACCGAACGGAGAGTTAAAACAACAATGCCCAAATACCCGGCCAAATCCTCATCCCAAAGGCGTTTTGGGGAAGGAATATTACTGGCCCTCATCAGCGTGAGTATCACCCTGATCTTACTCGAGGCCCTCGCTCGTTTTTTGCCGCCACCCTATAACGTGGATACCGGAGAACTATTTGCTTGCCATTCTACCCTGGGTTGGACAGGTAAACCAAACTACCACGACGTTTATCAAGATAGCGTTTTCCGGCAAGAATTAGTCTTTAACTCCCTGGGAATGCACGATACCGAACATAGAACCGACAAGGACCCCGGCACCTTTCGGATTCTGATGTTAGGCGACTCTTTTGTCCACGCCATTCAAGTTAGCGAAACAGAGACCGCCCACCAACTCCTGGAAAACTCTCTCAACGAGAACACCGAAACAGGCCGGCACGTTGAGGTTATCAGCCAGGGTGTGGTCAATTGGGGCACCAACCAGCAACTTGTCTCCTACCGCGAGCAAGGCCGGCGCTTTCAACCAGACCTGGTGCTACTCATGTTTTACATTGGCAACGATTTTGTAGACAACTTACCCGGCAATGTGCTCACCATCGACGGGGTCAACTGCTACGCGCCTTACTTCGCCTTATGCAACAACACCCTGCATCCCGCTCCGCTCATTTATGCCCCTGGAATTAGCGGCATCGACAACAATTGTTCGCCTGTCCGGCGAGCGATGATAAACACCCTGGGCTGGTTCTACCAACATTCTCGATTGTACCAGCAGATTGAACCGTTACTTGTGGCCCGCTGGCCGCGCGAGCAATTTGGCCGAAACCATCCCCTTCAGTTCGCCGCGCTTTATTTGCCTGACCAGGAATCCGAACTAGAGCAAGCCTATCTCATTACCCAAGCTACCATTGCCCAATTACAACAAGAAGTTGAGACCGATGGATCTCAATTTGCGGTAGCCCTCATTGGGCCGTGGGCGGCCATCCAGTTGGCCTCGCTCTCATCGGCAGAACAGGACATTTTTCTTAAAGAAAATCCCACTTTTGCCAAAGCCGACATCAATCGCCCCAACCAGCGGATGGCGGATTTTTTGAGCAGTCAGCGAATTCCATTTATCGACTTAACCCGGCCCATGATCGAAACCCTTACCCACGACGGTACACCCCTCTATCTTCTTGGCGAAGGTCACTGGACAGTTGCTGGCAATCGGGTGGCCGCCGATATTCTGGCCCAATGGTTGGTCCACAGCGGCCTTTTGATCGCTCACCCAAGATAGACCGGCTATTCCAAAGCGCAAAAACATCAACGCCGGGGAAAAATCCAGGCGAATGGATATTGTGTATCCCTATCGGTTGTGATACAATCCCAAACCTATGACCGCTTTGTATGTTTGGCTCCTGGCGCCGGCAGTGGTGTTACTGTTGAGCGCTTTCATTTTGTCAAGCACAATTTCTTTCCTGCCCGCTCGCTGGCACAAACACGGGACGATTCGGCATCTGAACGCCCCGGCCCTGATTGGTTTGGCCGGTCTACTGTTTCTGGCCTTCTTTTTTGCGGTTGGGCAAGAGAACTGGGGAAAAGAGGTGGAGTTATCGGCCTGGAATTTCTCCACCGAAAACAGTGGCGCTGCCCTGAACCTTGGTGCTGGGGGGGTAAACCTTGCCTTTCTACTGACTACATTTCTGGTTTTGTTAGGGATATCATTGACTTCGCTGTTACTCACCAATAACAGTGGGCAGGGGAAATTATTGATCTGGGGGGCCAGTGTCTATCTCCTGTTTCTATCAGCCAACCACTTATCTCTGGCTTATACCATCTTACTCTTTGATTTATTCATCGCCCTAGACTGGCTTATTCGCAAACAGAACAATTTGGGGGTGGCTCGTTTATTTCTGGGTATTCTAACCAGCAGCGCCCTGATCCTGACCGCAAGTCTGACCGACATAAACAACCCAAAATGGGGAACCCTTCTGCTGGGATTGGCCTTATGGTTGCGCCTGGGTTTGTATCCCCTGGTTGAAATTGCGGTTCAACAGAAGTCACGCCGCTGGAAGAATCACAACTCCCTGGCCTACTGGGTCCTATCTCTAACCGCGGGGGCTTATCTGGTCATCCAGGCTTTACCCGACCCGTTACCGGAGATTTGGCGCTGGCTCATCTTGATAACTATGTTACTCAACGGCTGGCTGGCCTGGCGCATCGAGCCGGAAGGGATGGCAACAGACAACCAACCGGGATTCCGACCATTATTTCACCTGATTCTGGCTCAAATGTTGTTACTTTTGTTATTTGCCGCCCCTCTGGGGAAAAACCTGGCCACGGCCTATGCCATTGGGCTGGGGTTAAGCGTGGTGGCGGTAGGAGTTATGCCATACCTTGGCCGGCCCCGCTTGTCGGGTAAGTCGTGGCCCTATCTGGCCCCTGCGGCAGCTACCTTTACCCTTCTGGGCTTGCCGTTTTCGTTGGGCTGGCCCGTGGGAACGGTTGTTTACCAGATCATCTTTTCATTCACCAATCCGGCCGTTTCGATTTTAGCAATCATCGCTCAGATATTTGCTTTTAGCGGACTGGCCCGTTACTGGCTAAATCTGTGGCAAAATGATGAAAGTGTCTCACCAGAAACCCACGCCCCTGTCCAGGTCGTTCTGGCGGGGGGGATGGTAGTTGTTATTCCTTTCTTGATACCCGGATTGGGGCCGTGGGTCCTGTCAATTATTTTGAAAACCCAATTACTGCCTGGAGATTTTGCTGCATCCATCACCCCCCTGATTGCCATTTTGGTAATTGTCACCAGCGCGGCCGGATTGGGCTACTTCAGACATCAGGTTCTCAACTGGCTGGAGCTTCCGGTGGCAACGGTGGATGAATTTTTGCGGCTGTCCCGGCTGCTGCGCTGGGGAGATACAGCTCTCCATTGGATCGGCAAATCGATTCTTCGGGTGAACGTTATTCTGGAAGGACAGCATTACATCGGTTGGGCCTTTTTTATGGCCCTGGTAGGAACTATCATTATCATCTTGCACGTTACAACCTGATACAAGCCAATGCAATTATTCACATTGGCTCATTGTTGTTAAACCATGCCAACACTACCGGAAATTCTTAATCAACTACAATTCATCACGCAAGAAGCTGCCATGTTGGGTTTATTCCTCACCGCCGGAGTTATTGTGGTGGGTCGAGACTGGCGACTTTTGATTATGGCTTTACTCGTTCAGTATATTCTGATTGGCTTAGTACTTTCGCGTCTGGTGCGGCCCGATATTGCAATTCTCAAAATTATGATCGGCGCGTTCATTTGTCCCATTCTTTTTCTGTCGGCGCGCCAGGTTTCATTCAACCCTTCTCTGATTTCCCTGCTAAGCAAGGAGCGTCGGCGTTTCACCCCGGCCACAGGTTATGTTTTTAGACTTCTCGCCGTGTTATTGATGGTTCTTATCGCCATTACCCTGAGCCAAACGTTTGTCTTGCCCGGCCCCACGCCCAACATGACCGTTGCCGTTTACTGGCTCATCCTGGCTGGTCTGACGATCTTGATTCTCACCGAGGATCCATTGAAAACCGGCATAGGCCTACTAACCGTTCTGACCGGTTTTGATCTGTTGTATACTCCCCTGGAACGCAGCCTGCTCATCACCGGGCTGTGGGGGTCCATTAATTTACTGATCGCGCTGGGACTTAGTTATTTGATTGTGGCTAAAGGGGCCGGACCAGAGGAGGAGCAATGATGCCTCCGGCGTTGTGGTTGATCGTTTTGCCCGTCGGGGCAGTGCCGGTAGTGTACTTCCTGCGTAAAACATGGCTGGGAGTTATTGTCGCTGCCGGAGTCGCGGCTGGCGCGGCCTGGTTGGCGCTGCAACTCCCACCAGGACTTATTGTGAACCTGCTTGGACGCCCCGTCGAACTGGACCGGCTTTCGCAAATCACACTGGCGTTATTATTTGCTGCCGCGGCCTTGCTGTTCTTAATTGCTTTTCCATTCGCCCCGTCTAAGAGAAACCAGACCACTTTCAACGAGACTTCACGCCGAGGTCAAACCTTTCACCCTGTCGGGCTGGCTACCCTGGGCGT
The DNA here is from genome assembly GCA_016926805.1 of Anaerolineae bacterium. Taxonomy (GTDB): domain Bacteria; phylum Chloroflexota; class Anaerolineae; order 4572-78; family J111; genus JAFGNV01. The sequence goes on along the minus strand of JAFGNV010000133.1, from coordinate 3,410 downwards.
TTTCGTGGCAGCCAGTATCTCCGGCCATCTCGGAATCACCGCAATCCTGATCGAAGTGGCGGTTGTGCTGGCAGTATTCATCATTCAGGGTAGGCGATTGGAGTCGACCCGGGCGGCGCAGCGATTTCTGGTAACGATGTCACTGGCTTTGCCTCTTTTCCTGCTGGCCGCCTGGCGGATTGACCAGTACCAACTCGGCGGCGGGATACAACCGGCTACCTATCTTGTCCAAACCGCCATGCTGGTTGGGTTTGGCTTTGCCCTGTGGCTGGCCGTTTTTCCCTGCCACAGTTGGCTGACCACCCTTGCCACCGAAGCCACCCCTTCAGCCGCAGCCCTTGGCTTAATTACTTTCCCTTTGGTAACCCTGTCTATCTTGATGCGCCTATTGGCCGACCAACCCTGGTTAACCGTCTCGACACCTCTGGCCTGGGCAATGGTTATTGCCGGAGGAGGCACCGCTCTGGCAGGGGGGATACTGGCCAGCGTGCAGCGAGGCTTCAGTCCGCTCCTGGGTTACACAGCCCTCTATGATCTTGGTTGCTTGCTGGCCGTTTTGGGCCTTGGCGGCGAAGCAGCGGTCATCACTCTTCTGGTTGGGCTGACCGTGCGCGCCCTGGCCCTGATCCTCATCGCTGCCTGCCTGGTGACCATTCAATTGCACACCGCAAGCGATGGTTTTGCCCAAATAACAGGGCTGGCGCGGCGACTGCCGGTAGCAACCGTTGGGCTTGCCCTGGCCGGGCTGACCCTGGCGGGGACTCCCCTGACCATTGGCTTTCCATTGCGGTGGCAGTTACTCCAATCCGTGGTCAAAATCAATCCTATCTGGCCGGTGTTATTGACTCTGGCCGGGCTGGGGGTCGCCATCGGCTATCTACGCGGTTTAAAAGCCCTGCTCCAGCCAGCAACCGCAAATAAAAAAGAGCGACCCTCAATCGATGTCGCTCCGGGTATTCACGAACCACTCTTGCTGGTAGTGATAATCAGCTTGCTAGGGACAGCCTGCGTTGTGTTCGGCCTTTTTCCCTCACTGCTGATCGAACCCCTACAAAAACTATCAATGAATGTGCCCATACCCATTCGTTAGCCGACTAAACCGGCGGATAAGGCACATTATGACCAAGATACCATTCAGGAAAGGACGCAGTTTTTAGAAGAAGATCGATCCGCTTCTTGAAGGCCCGCATTTCGGCGAGTGTGATGATTCGGCTCAATATGCGGCAAAACTGAGACGATGATTCGTTGAGTAATTCCCGCAAACATTCCAGGTCTTCCAGTAAGGGAGGGGGAATAGCCTCATCGGCAAACTCCCAAATCACGGTCCGAAGTTTAGGATCGGCATGAAAGGTCAGGCCGTGGTCGATAGCCCAAATTTTGCCCTGTTTATCTTTCAAACAATGCCCACCTTTGCGGTCAGCATTGTTGACAATAAAGTCAAACAGAGCCATACGTCTAAAATCTTCGGTGAAGGCCGTCAAATGGCGTAGATTAAAATAGTGCTCATCGTAATCGGCCTCGATGAAAAGCTGCACACTTCCTGCGCCATGCGGCCCATCGTTTCTGAAAACAACAGGGGGGATCCGGGGCCAACCCAACACCAAGCTGACCAGGTAGGCCGCAACTTCTCGCTGGCCGAGGGTGCCATCGGGGAAATCCCATAAAGGGCGTTCGCCCTGGCTTGGTTTGTATACTGCCAACAATTCCTCTTGCGCGGGCGGACGGGCCAGAGCCACCAGAAAGGTATAATTAGAACTCCACGGGAATAACCCGTGTAACTCTATTTCTCCTTCCGCAAGCATTTCCAGAATCCACTCGAGGTCAAGCTCGCTCCTATCCCTGGTGGTGGACAAGCTGGTAACGACATTAATAATCTGGCGAGGGTCTAGACCCATTTTTTCTCGTGGCCATTCGTTCTGGGACAAAAATGTCCATCGGCATCAATGGGGGCATGGCATAAAGGACAAATTGGCCGTCCCTGCTCTACCACTTCCAGGGTATGTTCGCTAAAAGCCTTCATCTGCGCTCTTGTGGCCCAGAAGCGGGCGGCGGCCGGGTCTCGCTCCATATCTTCGAGTTGAACCTCTTGCACCACCAACACCACCAAATCCTGGCTTCGATCATATCCCAGGCCAATCTGACCGACCACAAACGATGGCTCGATCGGCTCTTGCAGCATCAGATCGGCGGTAAGTGGTTCATCCAACTTGGAGTAAGAACGTGGGTATTTTTCGTCCAACCCATCTAGTAGCTCGACTATACTCGAGGCCAAAATGGTGGCCTGCTCTTTTTCGAGTTTGAGGGTAATGGTCGATCCGCTATGGCTGGCCTGTAACAAAAAGACGCGTTGGCCTGGCGGCCCTACCGTACCAATGGTAATCCGTGAAACCGGGTTAAAATCTACCAATTGCCCTGCCATAAAAATCCTCTCTATACCCCACGTGTTTTTTGGCTTTTCGTTTTTTTCTGCTTGACCGGCCGGGGAGGGACGTGATTGGTATCATTGACGGATACCACCCGTGGCCCCATTGGCGTAAAACTGATGGTGGTAATCGAAGCCGTACTGATCACGATGCGCTGAAAAAGGTCCAAATGCATGCCCAAATAATGCGCCACAGCCGCCTTAATCAGATCGGCGTGCCCAACAATGGCCATTGTCTCGCCGGGATGCCTGGCAACCAAATGGTTAATCTCTTGCACAAAACGGGCCTGCATGCCATACATACTTTCGCCCTGGGGAAAACTGGCCCCACTGGGATAGAATTGAATCGCCAGCCATTGAGGTGTTTTGACCAGTTTTTTTATCTTTTCGCCGGTCCAGTCCCCGTAATCCACTTCCAAAAGCCCATCGTGCGCTTCAATCTCTAACTCATGGTATTGCGCAATGGCCTGGGCTGTTTCCAGAGTTCTTTCCAACGGACTGGTATAAATTGCCTTCAATTTGACTTTGGCCAGGCGTTTACCCAACGCCTCGGCCTGTTGCCGACCATACTTGTTGAGGTGTACGCCCGGGGCCCGACCGGCCAGTTTGTGACTCTCGGTCCACTCGTTTTCCCCATGTCGAATCAACAAAATTGTGGTGGGTTGTTGTTGGGCCTCCGTTTTTGATTTCTTGGGCATCAGATATTTACTGGTTAAATCAAGATAGTAGTGAGTACTATAGCTTGGTCTTGGCTCACAGTCAAACAATTTCAATCTTCAAACTTGCCCATAGTCATTGGACCATCATTATTAACCGTGTCCTCAGAAAGGTGATAACATTATAACATCCCCGTTCTAAAGAGAAAAAAGAGAAAAGTGCCCTGCATTCTTTACAAAAGACGGGGTGTGTTCGGACTTAGGGGCGAGTTTTATGTAGCGAGAGTTAATTTCCAAGCGTCATCCCAAGAATTGCTCAAATAGGCGGCGCG
>JAFGNV010000132.1 GCA_016926805.1 Anaerolineae bacterium | reverse complement strand
CTTGATGAGGTAATGTATCCCTAACGACAATTAACCATGGGTATTTCTAATTGTCGCTGATGTAACTTTCTAATTGTCGCTTGACGGCTATTGGAGAATACCCCTTTTTTCTTTAAAAACCACTCAAAATAGTGTGGACAAAGTGTCGTAAAGATGGTAGGCTTAATAAAGAGACACATACAACTTCAAAAATTAAGTGAGAGAGGATGTAACCAAACAAATGACGACTTCCCCATACCTCAACCTGCTTAGAAACCAGATTGATATTACCCGGGTGCCATTCAGTGATCGTGGCTCGCGTTTATTGGTGCTTCAGGCTTCTGGCCAGAACCAATTGCTGGTCAAGCTGGCCGAACGCTTGACCAATCTTCAGCCTGACATAGAAGCCTACCTTCGTCGCCCCCCCCTAATTCGAGATTTGTGCCTGATCGATGAAAAAGGAGAAATGCTGGCCTTTGAAATTGAGTCTTACCCTCACGTATTGTACTTACGCACTCGCCTGGGCGATTTTAGCCTGACATTTCAGGATACCAGAACTCTCTCGTTTGGACTCCCGTCACAGGTAACGGCAGGGATCAAGCTTCACGTTTCGCCGCAATTTTGCGGAGAAACATCAACGGGAGGAGTTTTTAAGTCGGTTCGCAATGTAGCTTACGCCAGTAACGGAAAGATTATCCGCAACCAGATTTCGGCCGATCAGGCCGGTTATAATGTTGAATTTGTTATCCAGACAGATGAGAATGATACCATTACCATCACCATTGGCGACCTGCCGATCTCGCACCAGGAAGTTTTGCCGTTTTCCACATCCTGCGCCGCTGCCGAAGCACGTTGGCAAGATTGGTTCCGGCGAGTGCCGTCCGTAGCCGAAACCTACCGCCGTACTTATGCCTACGCCTGGTGGATTATGGCCAACAATCTTATTGGCCCGCGCGGCACCTTGCTCTACGAAGCCATGACCCCTTCTAAAATGAGTTATGTGGGGTTGTGGTTATGGGATAGCGCCATGCACACTCTGGCTTATCGACACGTTGATCCGGAATTGGCGCGCAACCAGATTCGGGCGATGGTAGCCTGCCAACTACCCGACGGCATGTTGCCGGACTCAATCTATGATGAGGGCATTGTGTCCACTATTGATCACCCCATTAGCGCGGAGGTTACCAAACCGCCAATTGTGGCCTGGACCGCCCTCAAATTACACGAAACCGACCCCGATTTAAACTTTCTGGAAGAGATTTACATTCCCCTGGTCCGTTGGAACGCCTGGTGGTTCAGCATGAATGATGACGACGTTGATGGTTTGGCCCAATATAACCATCCCTATTCATCGGGTCTGGACAACAGCCCTCTCTGGGATTATGGGATGCCGGTTGAATCGCCTGACCTGAACACTTACCTCTGCGTCCAGATGGGGTCACTGGCGATGATGGCCGAAGCGCTCGGTATGAACGATGAAGGCGCTATGTGGCGTCGCCGGGCAGCAGCCATTGTGCGCCGGATGATCAGCGATTTTTGGGATGAAGAAGCCGGTTTATTTTGGGCCTTACACGACGAGCAGCCGATTCCCGTGGTTACCCCATTTAACCTGTATCCCCTGTGGACTGGCCAGTTACCCCAGCATATCCGCGACCGGATTATTGCCCATCTCACCAATCCTACTGAATTCTGGGGTGAATACGTTATTCCTACCGTGGCCCGCAACGATTCTCATTTTGACTCTCAAACTATGTGGCGGGGACCGGTGTGGGCCAACATTAATTATTTTTTTATTGAGGCCTTGCGACAGGTGGGTGAACTTGAACTGGCCCAAACGTTGCTGGAAAAAACTCTCAACCTGATTATGCAGCACGACAGCATTTACGAATATTACGACGCGGAAACAGGCAAACCACCAGCTACAGCCGCCGATACGTTTGGTTGGACGGCGGCGGTTTTTATTGATCTCGCCATTCAGGCCAGTCGCCAGGAAAGGGTACAACATCAAGGGGAACGGAATGAAAAATAATACAACTAAAAATTCTTGTAGGTCGCTCGAGGCCGATATTTTGGCCAATCGGGCGTTGATTCTTGTTTCTAACCGGGGGCCGGTCAGTTTTGATGTCGCCGAAAAAGGAAACTTACAGTTTCGTATCGGCGAAGGTGGACTGGTTAAGGCGCTGTTGGGCCTGTGTCGACATACCGCGGCCACCTGGATTGCCTGCGCTCAAACTGACGCCGACGCGACTTGGCAGGCCGACCAATTGGCTCTGTGGGAGGATGACAGTACGGTGCACGTTCGTTTTTTGGCCCCGGAAGCCGAGGCGTATGAAGGTTATTACAATGTGATTGCCAACCCCTTATTATGGTTTTTACAACATTCAATGTGGGATGTTCCCCGGACGCCGGTGATAAACCGCAGCACCTGGCAGGCCTGGGAACAGGGCTACATCCCGGTGAATCGGATGTTTGCCGAGGCCATTGCTGGACAGATTCTGGCAAATGAGCAGCCCACGCTGGTTATGTTGCAGGACTATCATCTTTATCTGGTGGCTCGCTTCCTGCGAGATCAGCTAGAGGATCACGAACAACAGCCCACCCTGCTTCATTTTATTCACATCCCCTGGCCTGGCCCGGAATACTGGCGAATTTTGCCGCCAACCATGCGCCAGACGATCCTGGACGCATTGTGCGCGGTAGACTTGTTAGGTTTTCAGACGCGAGAAGATGGCCTCAATTTCATTCGCACCTGTGAGTCACTACTCCCGCATGCCGAAGTTGATTTCAAGCGGGGACGGGTGTGGTACCGTAACCATGCGGTCCATATTCGTGATTTTCCCATCTCAATTGACGTGGAGGCCTTGCGAGAACTGGCTGGGTCGCCCGGGGTGGCTATGTATCGGCCCGAGTTCCAGGGCATTATAGGCGGCCGGCAACTGATCTTGCGGGTCGACCGGATTGAGCCGAGCAAAAATATTATCCGTGGTTTTCAGGCTTTTGAGGAATTGCTGGAACTTTATCCCGAACATCAAGATCGGGTAAAATTTCTGGCCATTTTGGTGCCATCGCGGTTAGACGTGGACGAATATCAGAATTATCTGGACGAGTTGATGGCCGCCGCCGGACGGGTCAATGCCAGGTATGGCAGCAGCAATTGGGAGCCAATCCGGCTCCTGGTTGGCGAGGACTATCCCCGGGCTGTGGCCGCCTTGCAGGTGTATGATGTTTTGTTAGTTAACGCCGTTGATGATGGCATGAACCTGGTGGCTAAAGAAGGGCCGATGGTCAATCAACACCAGGGAGTGCTTATTCTATCCGAACGGGCCGGAGCGCGGCAACAACTGGAGTCGGGGGCCATCATCATTTCCCCCTGCGACGTATACGCCACCGCCGAAGCTCTACACCAGGCCCTGACGATGTCGGAGGCGGAACGCGCCACGCGAGCCGACCGCCTGCGCTGGCTGATTGAGCGTGAAGACATCACCGCCTGGTTGTGTCACCAATTGGAAGCCCTGGTGGAATTGAATTTGATTGAGCAGTAAGAAGGAGATATTTTATGGCAATCCCCAAAACGGCGATCTTGCATTATACTGCCCCTCCTATCGTTGGGGGGGTGGAGGCTGTTATTCAAGCGCACACCCAGATGTTCACCCAAACAAACCATCGCGTCACCGTCATTGCCGGGCGGGGTGAACCGGGCGCCTTGCCCCCGGGCGTTGAATTTGAGCTGATGCCCGAAGTAGATTCCCAACATCCTCAGGTGGTTCAAATGAGTGCAGCCCTGGAACAGGGCCGGGTCCCGGCAGCCTTTGCTGGGTTTGCGAGTCAACTGGCTGAAATGTTGGTTCCGATCTTGCGCCAATTTGACAACGTAATCGTACACAATGTATTTACCAAACACTTTAATTTGCCACTTACGGCGGCTTTGCACCAATTATTGACAGCAGGAACGTTACCACATTGTATTGCCTGGTGTCACGATTTTACCTGGACCAGCCCTAATTCTCTCTCTAAAGTTCATCCTGGTTACCCGTGGGACCTATTACGCACCCAACATCCGGCGGTAACGTATGTGGTGGTTTCTCAGCGCCGACAGCAGGCATTGGCCGAGTTGTTTGGTTGCCTGCCAGAACAGATACAGGTGGTTTACAATGGCATAGACCCCCAACAATTACTCGGTCTATCAAATGGCGGCGCGGCTCTGGTGAAACGCCTGGGTCTGCTGGACAGCGATCTGGTGTTGCTGATGCCGGTGCGGGTAACCCAGGCCAAAAATATTGAATATGCCATGCAGGTTGTAGCTGCGCTAAAGAGTCATGGCTTTCAAACAAGGCTGGTTATCACCGGCCCGCCTGACCCCCACGACTCCGAGAGTATGGCCTATTTTCATTCTTTGCAGACGTTACGGAAGAAATTAGATGTGGCAGAAGAGGTTCGATTTGTCTTTGAGTCGGGGCCGAACCCTGAGAAACCCTTCTTTATTGACTCTTTGGTGGTGGGCGATCTGTTCCGGGTGAGTGATGTGATGTTTATGCCCAGCCATCGCGAAGGTTTTGGCATGCCGGTGTTAGAGGCGGGCCTGGCCGGGGTGCCGGTGGTGTGTACCAATGTCCCGGTGGCCGAGGAAATTGGCGGTGGCGATGTGATGGTTTTTGAGGCCAATCAGAATCCCATCGACATTGCCGAAAGGATTTTGGCCTGGGCCGACGAGAGCGCCATGCACCGTTTGCGTCGCCGGGTGCGGCAAAACTATACCTGGTTGGCTATTTTTGAACGAGATATTGCCCCCTTGCTTCACCCTGGAGGCAAGCCAAAATGTTAACCAACGCTTGCAACGAAGTCGCCCAGCGTCTGACCGAGGCCAAACGCTGGTGGCTGTTTTTAGATTACGATGGCACCCTGGCCGATTTTGCCCCCACCCCGGAGCACATTGAACCTGATCCCGACGTGATAAGTCTATTGACTTACCTGGCCCAGCAGCCGTTTTTACGGGTGGCTGTTATCAGTGGTCGGCGGTTGAGTCACGTGCAAGCGTTATTGCCCGTGCCGGGAATTTTGTTAGCCGGGACGTATGGGGTTGAATTGCAAACACCCAGGGGCGAACTCATCCATCGTTTGGTATACCAGGCGATTCGCCCTGCGTTGGACATGATCAAACCGCGTTGGGAACGTCTCATTGCCGGCCGGGCAGGATTTTTTCTGGAGGATAAGGGTTGGTCTCTGGCGCTTCACGCCCGTTTTGCCGATGAACTCGAGGCAAAAGAGACGTTAACTAAAGGCCGTTCATTGGCCCTTGAAGCGGCACCTTTAGATGAATTCCGTTTGATGGGCGGGCACAAATTTTTAGAAGTCAGCCCCAGGCTGGCCCATAAGGGCCGAACGGTTGAATATATCCTGAGACATTACGCCTGGCCCAACAGCTTGCCCCTTTACTTGGGCGATGACGACAAGGATGAAGAGGCTTTTGAAGTGGTCAAAACGCAGGGCGGCTTGGCGGTGGTAATTACCCAACAACCCCGTTCCACCAGGGCTGATTGCCGTTTGGAAACTCCCCAGGAGGCTCGGGCGTGGTTAAGATCGCTGCCCGCACTTCGTCCCCACAAGCAAGAAGTTTGACAGGGCCGCCAAAGGGGGTTACAGTAGCGGAGATATGCAGTAGACAGGATTCACCCATCAGAAAAAATCTGTCAGCGAGCGCATAAAAAATGAACGGAGTTCAACAAAAAACCGCCGAAGGTATCCTTTTTACCGACCAATACCAGCTCAGTATGGCCCAGCTTTATTTCCGGCTGGGTTTGCACGAAAAAACGGTCCAGTTTGATCATTTTTTTCGTGATTATCCCGACTACGGGTATCATCGGGCCGGTTACTGCATCAATGCCGGTCTGGCCTGGCTGCTCGATTGGCTGCAAACCGCTCGTTTTCAGGCCACGGATATCAACTATTTACGCAGCCAAACCGATCGAACTGGCGTGCCGATATTCGATGATAGTTTTTTAACCTGGCTGCAAAACGAATTTACCTTTGAACGTTTAACCCTGCGGGCCATCCCCGAAGGCCGGGTGGTGCATCCCCATGTGCCGCTGTCGGTGGTGCAGGGACCACTGGCCATTGCTCAAATTCTGGAAACATCCTTGCTGAATCATCTCAACTACCAGACGCTTATTGCAACCAAAGCGGCCCGCATTCGAGAAAGCGGCGAGGGCCAATTGCTGCTGGAATTCGGTTTGCGTCGGGCGCACAGTACCGGGGCTAACGCCGGAGCCAGGGCCGCCCTCATTGGCGGGGCCGATTTCAGCTCTAATGTGGGGGTATCGCACGTGTTGGGTTTGCCGCCCAAAGGTACCCACGCGCACAGCATGGTCCAGGTCTTTATGGCCTTGGGGATGGGCGAGCTGGATGCATTTCGCGCTTACGCCGATGTTTACCCCGACGATTGCTTGCTGTTAGTCGATACCATCGACACCCTGGAAAGCGGCCTTCCCCATGCCATTACCGTTTTTGAAGAATTGCGCCGAAAGGGACATCAACCGGTTGGGATTCGCCTGGACTCCGGCGACTTGGCTTACCTCAGTATCCAGGCTGCCAAAATGCTCAACCAGGCCGGTTTTACTGATACCTCAATTGTGTTGTCCAACGATCTGGATGAATTGATTATCTGGCAGATTCTCACCCAGATCAATCAAGAAGCCACCCGGTTTGGGGTTGATCCCGCCCAGTTGCGTCGGCGTCTGGTTTATGGCGTGGGTACGCGCCTGATTACCTCGCATGGATCGCCCTCGCTGGGCGGAGTCTATAAACTGGTGGCGGTGTGCGACAATGGCACATGGATTCCGGCCATCAAAATCTCCGAAAACCCCGGCAAAACTCCCAATCCCGGCCACAAACATGTGTGGCGGCTGTACGATGGGCGTGGCAACGCCACCGCCGATTTACTTAGCCTTGATGACGAAGACCCGAGTCAAATGGAAGTCATCGTTTTGCAGCACGTTTCAGATCATACCAAACGCCGGGAACTGAACCAGGCCGAAGTCAAGGAAATTGAACCACTATTGGTTGACGTTTGGGATGAGGGGAAACTGGTCTACAACCTGCCCTCACTCGAGGCCATTCGGGAGCGCCGCCAGCAAGATTTGAATCGGCTGGATACGGGAGTCAAACGGATTATGAATCCTCACATTTACCATGTCTCACTTACCCCCCGGCTCTGGGACCTCAAACAACACTTGATTGAGTCCACCAGAAATCAGTCTGGGTGAGCTGTCCTCGCTCATCACGGTGTTCGACCCACTTCAGGCATTACAACGGGGTTGAGGTTGCCTGTGCGTGGCGGATAGCGTTTCATCCCATTACCCCCCATTTTTCCGCGGTATATCACTCAACAAATCTTTAGACCAAGATCGCTCGTTCTGCCGTTTCTAGCTGGGCAAAACGAAGCCGTATCTGTCTTATCAAATCCTCGAACCCTCTCACTCAACTCCATATTGTACCTCCAAAGCTAACTATGGAGCTCAGTTAACCATTCTCGTTAGCCAATGTATTTGTTTACCAGGGCAAATTACCCCTAATGATACTACCAAAGGAGACAAAATCTATCACCAAACAGAATTGATGTGACTGGCTTGTAATGAGTCTGTAAGAATTGATTAAGATATCTGTAAGGAATATTGACCATACTTAAATTGGTTGGGCGTCCTGATATTCAATTTCGATATTATGTTGCCATGTTTGCTGGTCAGTTAATTTTTATCTACTGATGCGTCACTGTCTGATGATCACTAAAAATTACAAAAAGAAAGGGAATCTAAAATGTTACAAAAACGCAATTTCACTAACAAAAAAAATAGCTTAAGTTTATTCCTGGTGCTGTTCATCACTGTCTTGGTAGTGGTTGCCTGCGGCAGTGTAGGCTCGACCGCCTCACCTCAGCAGCAAGCTCGGGCTGAGGAGTCTATGGCAGATCAAGATGCTATGAGCGACGAAGCGATGGCCGAGAACGAGGCCATGGCTGATAAGCCGATGACCGATGATGAAATGATGACCG
>JAFGNV010000131.1 GCA_016926805.1 Anaerolineae bacterium | reverse complement strand
TCATGCTCCAACGTTTAGCCCGAAACAAGGCCGTTTACTTGTAAAGGTGCAATTAGCTCAACATAACTTTTAAAACACGCTCTAAGAGATGGTCGAATAGGTGCTTAACGTTGATAATCGGCAACCCTTGACTGTAGGCTTAATTACGCCGCGAAACACTAGAAAATCGACATAATAAATAGTTCACATAATCTTGATAAATTTGGCGATTTTGGGTAAAATATTAAAGATTTTAACATTTTTAACATTATGAACCGGGTTGCCAAAATGTTATCACAAGTTAACCAAACCGAAATCGAACAAAAACAGAAGCTTTTAGAGCAACATCGCCGTAATCTTGGCTATTTGGAACAGCAAGCCGTTCAATACGGTCTAGAGGTTCCTTTGGCCATGCACAACGCCCTGGTAGCCGAGCAAGATGCCATTGTTAGCCTTGAGCAGGAATTGGCCATGCTTGGAACTTCGCCCCGGCTCCAGCCCAAGTGGCAGGCTCTGGTGATTGATACGGACAGCCACTGGCAACAAATTATTCTCAACAACATCAGCCAGCTTGGTGGTAAGGGGATTGTCCAGCCGACGATGCCCAAGCCGGAACAGGAAGCTATTGATGCCAGTTCTATCGCCATTGTGGGGGTACCCGGTCACCCACCAGAGGATCGCTTAACCAGACAATGGATTGAAGATGTGGTAAAATTGGGGTGTCGCTTACCGCTGGTCTTGCTGGCTGACGGCAAAAATAGAGACACGGCTATTGCCTTGCGGCGCACGATTGGCCAGAGGCCAGAAGACATTACGGCGGTGACTATTTTTAAAGAAAATTTCGACCCTAACTGGTTTTCACGGGTTGTCCACGAAATTCTGATTCATTGAAGGAATAAACACATTGGGTAATCAAAAGGGCGCGCTCATCACTTTCTTGATTTTACTCGTTGTTGGTCTCGCCATTATTATCGGCATGGTTGCTTTTTTACTCGGCCGGCAAGCCGGAACAGCAACCGAAGCAGAAACTCAGAAAACGCCCACCGAGATTACCACTGTCTCCCCTAAGCCACCTCTGGCCCAACCGCCGCCCGTGGTGACCAACACCCCTACCGTAAAGCCCAGCCCGACACCTACGATTGGGCCGACACCCACCCCAACCCCCACCAACACGCCCACCCCAACCCCTACCGACACCCCCACGCCAACCCCAACGCCGATTGTGGTCATCACGCACGTTAACGCGCTGGGTCGCCTGGAAACCGCTGAGTTTGCGATGCGCACCGTGATTGACCTGGAGAAAGACCCTAGCAATTTGTGGGAAAAATTGGTTGGCAGCGATAAGTTGATGCTGATTGCCGAAGGAGAGGTGGCGGCCGGTTTTGACCTGGCCAACGTTGACCCAACAGACATCGAGGTGGACGGCACCTCGGTCAAGATTACCCTGCCGCCTCCCGAGATTCTCTACAGCCGCATTGACAACGAGCGCACTCAGGTGTATGAACGCAAAACGGGTCTGTTGGTCAAACCCGACCAAACTCTGGAAAGTAGGGCGCGCCAACTGGCCGAAGAAGCGCTGGTGGATTGGGCTATTCAACGGGGTATTTACGAAAAAGCCGAAACCTACGGCAAAGTGCAAATCGAAAACCTGCTGCGCTCGCTTGGTTTTACGGACATCACCATTGAAGTGGAAAAAGGTAGACTATGAATAACGAAACCCGGCGCCAATATCTCGTTTGGGGAGGCATCGCCCTTGTTGCCTTATTAGGCATTGGTTTGATTGCATTTCTAATAGGCCGACTCTCAAACACCGAAACCGCGGTTGCTCCTACCCCCCTTCCCACGCCGACCAGCACCCCCTTACCTCCCCCGGTGGTCACTATTCAGGGCATCAAGGCCAAGGCCAATCTCGCCACCGTAGAATACAACACGATCGCAGAAATTTATAATGAGAATTTACCCCAAGGCTGGCTCGACGAATTTCTGGGTACCAGAGAACGCTTACTGATGCTGGTTTACGGCAACGTGCAGGCCGGTTTTGACCTGGATAAATTGCAAGAGGAACAATTATGGGCCGACGGTACGCGAGTACGGCTGGTACTTCCTGCTCCTGAAATTCTCAATAGCAGCATTGATTTTGACCGCACCCACATTGTTTTTTACGAAAACACGCTTCTGCTGGATGATAATAATCCTAATCTACAAGGCGAAACTCTGGCCATGGCCAAAGACGCTGTCGAGCAAGCTGCTTTAGCAGAGGGCATCCTCGACAAGGCCAACGAATACGGCCAACTCTATTTTGAAAATCTGCTCTACTCCCTGGGTTTCACCGAAGTTGAGGTTATTGTCGACGCGCAGATTTTCAAAGAATAAACCTGCGCCGCCCGTTGATTGGGGTGTGCGTTTATTGCGACTGGCTTTCTGGCGCAGAGTCGAGAGGCAAGGGCGTTTCGGCGTTTTCTGGGGCCGATTCTAGCGGCAGGGGTGTTTCGTCACTGCCGGGGGCAGTGGATGGCTCCTCAACTGGTAGGGGCGTTTCGGTTGGCGGCAGGGTATTGGTTATACCTTCTTCGTTTGCCTGGTCAGGTTGGGGGGTCAACAAGGCGGGGTCATCTACTTTTTCCCAAACCTGGTCAACTACCTGACCCTCACCCCCCATTATGCCCTTATAGTCACCATTAACATAAATTTCCACCCCACCGGCGTTTCCGGCACGAATGGCGACACGCTGCTGGCCGGTCCAACTGCGCCTCTCGCCGGGCTGGAGAATCCCCTCAAATACCTTCATCTCATCAGCAAGGATTTGAATCCAGGAAGGCTGCTTAATTACTAACTCCACAGTCACCCCGCCATAAACGATTGGCGTTGGTGTATCGGTGGGTGGCACAGGTGTTGGCGTGCCGGTGGGGGTTGGAGTAACCGTGGGCAGGAGTAAAGCTGCATTATCATCTACCGAGTCACTGCCTTCGGGGGTTTTGGTTGGCGTTGGCGTAATCGGCGGTTGGATAACGGTGGTATAACCAATATAGCCCGCACCGCCAATCACAGCCAAAAAAAGCAGCACTCCAATAATTACATCCCAGGTAATCAGGGGTTTAGGGGCCATCGAGAGATTCATGAACTCGATGCCATTGGGGGTTAAACGCTGACCTTTAACCGGCACAATGCCATTGCCGTCATATAAGGTTAGCGCCTGGATGGGATCCAGCTTGAGATATCTGGCATAGTTGCGAATGAGTCCCCGGGTTATCACCGGAGAGGGAAAGGCGTTAAAATTGTTTTCCTCCAGCGCTTCCAACAGATGCCGCCGGATATGCAACTTCTCCGATACCTCATCCAGGGTTAACCCTTGCTCCTCGCGGGTTGTTTTGAGTAACTCACCCAATTGAGACACAGCATTTCTCCATTCCAACAAAAGTCGAACATGTGAGAGGGCCTTCCTTCCAAAAAAGACCGATAAATCGCGAAGCTTTATCTTACACACAGTTGACCAAGCGGTCAAGTTTTTTGCTCTTCACCCATAAGCCAGATCCGCCCAACCAAACTCGCCAAGACCTGGCAAAAGAGGCTTGCCGAGCGTTTGTTTCCCACCAATAACGAAGAGGAGGTTGACTTCTTCAACCTAAAAGAAATACCCCCGGCAGGAGTCGAACCTGCGACACAAGGTTTAGGAAACCTCTGCTCTATCCTCTGAGCTACGGGGGCAAAAACTGATCACTTTTATGAAAAGCTTAATTCGATTGCCAGTAGAGTCTACTATGAACCGCTATTCGAGTCAATTTCATTTACAGGGGAAGAGAGGAAGGCAGTGATTATTTGATAGAGAATCGGGTACTGAGGTAGAGCAGAAGCCATAGCTTTAAGTAAACAGATACAAAGACACGCCTTTTTGCCTCAGTTTTGTTTTGTGAGTATACTGCGATGAAAAATACTTCAATAAATGTAAACCTCATCCCCACCGCTTCCCTGCCGGGATATGAGCTGTGGAGTATCGGCCTGCATGCCAAATCTGGGGGCGGCTGCGTCGACTGCCACAAGCCTTATGTGCGCGATGGCGCGGTTAAAGTTTCGAATCACTGGCTGCGCAGTCCCCTGACCAACGTCAACCAGGCTCGCCCGACCTGCCATCGCCAGAGTGAAGAGGCGTTGCAAAACCTGATACTGACTATTCAAAATCGCACGGCAGAATTGCTCCGCCTGAGCGAAGAGGCCCTCGTAGATGCTATCGAGGCCATTGTCGCCGCCCAAGAAGCCTGAACCAAGCCCAGGTAATCACCACCCCTTAGTTTGGAAGACGGCAACCAATACCACGCCGAGGTATTGGCCAGAATAACGCTTGACATATTTTTGACAAAAATCACAAAAGGAGTTTGAAAAGCATGGAGGCCAATGTAAAACTCGGTCGTATTTGGGGCATCCCCATTGGGTTGCACCTGAGTTGGTTCCTGGTTTTTGGCCTGGTCACCTGGTCGTTGGCCCTGGGCTACTTTCCCGCCGAATACCCCAGCCTATCAACGACAACAAGCTGGTTGTTAGGCGCGGCGACCAGCTTGCTGTTTTTTGGGTCGGTCCTGGTGCACGAATTGGGACATTCACTCCTGGCCTTGCGCAACCAGATTCCGGTACGGGGCATCACCCTATTTATTTTTGGCGGCGTGGCCCAAATCGGGCGCGAGTCGCCCAACCCTGGGGCGGAGTTCCGTATTGCCATTGCCGGGCCGGTGGCCAGTCTGGGCCTGGGCGTCTTATTCTACGGGTTGTGGCTGCTCGACCAGCCCCTTGCCTACCTGGCCGCGCCCAGCCTGTGGCTGGCCCGCATTAATCTGCTCCTGGCCGTCTTCAACATGATCCCGGGGTTTCCCCTCGATGGCGGGCGCGTCCTGCGGGCGCTGCTGTGGTGGTGGACCGGCAGCCTCCATCGTGCCACCCAGGTGGCTACATTTACCGGCCAACTCGTCGCTTTTGGCTTCATCGGCTGGGGGGTATGGACGATGCTGGGCGGTAATTTTTTCAACGGCCTGTGGTTAGTCTTTATCGGCTGGTTTTTGCAGAACGCTGCCGCCACCAGCTACGCCCAATCGAACTTACAGCAGTCCTTGCGTGGAGTGCAGGTGGTTCAGGTTATGACCCGCGATTGTCCCCTGGTCTCCGGCCAGCTACCGCTGGAGCAATTGGTCGAGGAACACATCCTGACCGGTGGCCGGCGTTGTTTTTTTGTCTCCGACAATGATCAACTGTTTGGCATGCTCACCCTGGGCGACGTAACCAAGATACCTCGGGCCGAGTGGGGTCATGTTACAACCGGGCAGGTCATGGTACCCTGGGAACGCCTGGCCCATGTCACGCCAAAAACCGAGCTATTGACAGCGCTCCAGATGATGGATGACGCCAACGTGAATCAGGTGCCGGTTGTAGAGAACAAAAAAATCGTGGGGATGCTCTCGCGAGAGCAAGTGTTGCACTACCTGCGCGCCCGGACCGAACTTGGAATTTGAACAGCAAACGCTACTCGGTATCCATCTTCACCGGCTGATTTCGACCGGCGACCCGAGAAAGCGGCCGTATAGTTCGGCAGCAGCAGCGGCAGACTCTATCTGGGTAGGACTGAGGGGTTCAAAGGGGTCAAGACTAACCAGTACCTTTGTTTTGCGCAGCGTGCGCTTCCAGATACCCACCACCTGGCCGTCGATGACGATGATGGGCTTGAACATGCCGTTGCC
>JAFGNV010000130.1 GCA_016926805.1 Anaerolineae bacterium | reverse complement strand
TTTAACTTCCCCCCTTCCCGCGGGAAGGGGGGACAAAGGGGGGATGGGCAAAAGTAGGGTTGTATCACTTACAATGTGACCACCACCCTTTTTGACTCATAATTTGAGATACATTATTCTTATGCTATTGCTTAACCCTTTGTTTTTTTGACTCACCCCCCATAAAGAACTATTTGGAACTCAAGGAGAAGTAAATGCCAGCCCAAATTATTGATGGTAAAGCCATTGCCGCTGCCATTCGCGGCGAAATCAAAGCCGAAGTGGAAGCCATGAAAGCTGCGTCGGGCCAGGTGCCCGGTCTGGCCACGGTTTTGGTGGGCGAACGCAAGGACTCGCAAACCTACGTGCGCATGAAAAAGAAGGCGTGTGCCGAAGTGGGCCTCAACTCGTTTAGCTATGACCTGCCAGAAGATGTTAGCCAGGAAGAACTGCTAAAATTGGTTCAGGACCTTAACGCCAATTCCGATGTGCACGGGATTTTGGTGCAGCTTCCCCTGCCCGATCACCTTGATACGGAAACCATTCTGAGCGCGATCAGTCTTGAAAAAGACGTAGACGGTTTCCACCCGGTCAACATCGGGCGGCTGTCGATGAAGCAGCGGGAGCCGTTGTTTGTGCCCTGCACGCCCAAGGGCTGTATCGAGTTGCTCGACCGGACGGGGATTGAGATTGAGGGCAAACAGGCGGTGGTGCTGGGCCGGAGCAATATTGTGGGCCTGCCGGTGGCGATGCTGTTGCTACATCGCCACGCCACGCTGACCATCTGTCACTCCCGCACCCGGGATTTGCCCCAGGTGGTGCGCCAGGCCGACATTTTGATTGCCGCCGTCGGTCGGGCTGAGATGGTCCGCGGCGACTGGATCAAACCCGGTGCAGCCATTATCGATGTTGGCATCAACGCCGTGGACGATCCTACAAACGAGCGCGGCTATCGGCTGGTGGGAGATGTGGCCTTTGACGAGGCCAAAGAGATTGCCGGAGCCATTACGCCGGTGCCCGGCGGCGTCGGCCCGATGACCATTGCCATGCTGCTGCGCAATACAACGGATGGGGCAAAACGCACTTTGGCCGGAGCGTGAGCGGTGATTGTCACAAGGCCAGGGTGATCGTAAATCTTGGCCGGAGCCTCAGCCGTAAGCCAGCTTAACCGGCTTTAACGGGTCGCGTAGATAAAATGAGCGGTTCCCTGCTCTAGCTGCAAATCACCCAACCACAAAAATGTATCGCCGGTTTCGCCGGAGGGTAAGGAAATGGCCAACGGCTCGCCTGTTTCCCAGTAATAAAGCCCGGTTACCAGGGTATAGGTTCCGGTTGGTAAATCCGCCGGTAACGGGATAACCAGTGGGGTTTCAATTACCTCGCCCATTCTCCATTGCCATAGTTGTTTCTCCCCGGTTTCAAGTTTGCGGTCTAATTGGGCGATCAAGTTGCCCTGGCCATCAATGAGATGGACAAATACCGTGTAATCCCGGGTGGTGGTGGGGGCAGACCAGCGCTGCCAGGCCAGGTGAACCGTTAACTGGTTTGTTGCCAGATTGGGCACAACCCTTGAGCCAATCAGTTGAATGCCTTCCTGAAAGTTAACCCAATAGACGCCCGGCACAGCTTGGCCAGCCGGAGGCGTTACAGCCACCTCGCCAAATGCCCAACCAGTGTTGCCAGAAGCGTGGTCAATTTCTCGCACCTGCCAACTGGCGCTGGCGTCATTGCAGCCGGGGACCAATTTGAGCGGCGTTTGAACCCATACCGCTACCAGGGGTAGGGCCGTGGCCGGGCACACCTGAATCGCGGCGCCGGGCGGGGTAAATAAATTCACAAAACGCCCGGCGCTGTTCCAGTAAGTGGCCTGGTCTTGCAGTTTGATGGTCTCGTCCACCGTGGTGGCGCTGTTGTAATGAGCGATAAGGTCAGATAAACTCCAGGTTGTTATTGTTTGCGGAGCAATTACATCTCGCTGATAGATTTTGACCACGTCCCGAACGGCAGTCTGGATCGTGGCAATAGGACGGTATTGTCCCGCCGCTTGAATTGCGTCTATCTCAGCCTGGTGAGTTTGGCGAAAGGGTCGGTCTGTGATAAACAGATACGTTGGCTCTTCTCGGCTGGATGACCGCGCGCCGATGTACCAGCGCGGCACAACATTGCCGCCATTGCTGGCATAATCGCCAACCAGCGCGCCTTGCCGGTACAGGGCGGCGATGGCGGCCCAGCCTTCGCGGTGGGGAACTCCAAACAGCCCCACGGTTTCGGCTCGTTTAGAAATAGGGGTCCATAAACGCAGGGGGGAGCTGGCCGAAAACGTGAGCAGCAGCTCTTGTTCAACCAGTACAAAGCCCAGCATCGGATAGACGGCCAGGAACATCCAGAGCAGGATTGCGGCAAAACGGAGCTTGTGCCATAGGGGGGGTGGTATCCGGGCGATGAGCCAATCGATGCCGATGGCGGCCCAGATGGCCCAGGGGGCCACCATGTCGTAATAATGGAGGCCGGGCGCATCAACCAGAAAGGTGTAAGTAAACCAATAGGCAAACAACCAGATTCCCAACAGACGATGGGCCGAAGATAGCCGGGGCAACAAGACTACACTTAAGATCATGGGTAATAACAAACTGCCGCCCACGATAATGGTCGGGGCTGATGCGGCGTTGCCTCCCCACGCCAGAACGATCAGACCCAGCAGAAAGGTACCGCCGGTCAGGTTGAGCCACCCGGTGCGAGCTGTGTCTGAGCGCATTGCCAGCCACATTCCGGCCAGAGCAGCCAGGGTGAGGATCAGCCCAAAGTAAAGTGAGTTATAAAATAGATTTGCCGCCACAAAATGGGCCAGATTATTATGCGGCAGGCCGGAAAACCTTAGTCGGTCGGCGCGGTAGTGTTCTGCCGTATCCGCAAAGCTGTCTGTCGTGAAAAAGGGAATATAATAAGCTACCATGATGAAAAAGATAAGCCCGGCCATTGCCCAGCCCCAACGCGCTCGCCCGGAGAGGTTATGTCGCCCTTGCCACAGTAAAGGCAGGGCTACCAATCCCATCAAGAGGGCTTCATAATGGGTCAAAAAGGCAAAGCCCAACAAAAGCGCACCCAACCCAAGCCAGCGTAGGGCCTGGCCATTGGTTTTTGCCTGGGCAAACCGGGCAAAACATACCAGCGAGGCTATCTGGGCCAGAAACAAAATCCCCTGGTATTGCATGATTCGGCTGAAGCCGAGGGTCAGGCCGTTTAAGGTGTATAGAGCCAGCGCAATTAAGGCGATACGCTGGCCAAACAGATGCCGGGTGAGCACATACAAGGCCCCGGCTGCCCATAGCCCGGCCAGGGCATAAGGCAGCCGCAGCGGCCCTTCTTGAAACGTATCCAGTACCCGGATAAAACTGGCCGCCACCAGACTCTGAGTTGGGCCTTTTTGGTGGCTCAAGAGAACCGCCGGATTCCCCGCTAAAATAGCCCAGGCCGGTTCAAGGGCGTCTATTTCGTCCCCTTGATATTCGGAATAACTCAGGCCCGCCACATGCAAAACCACCAGGGTTATCAAAATGATGGCGCCGAACCACCCGGCGACAGTCCGTGGTAGCCGCGCCCAAAATACCCTAGCCTCCAGCCAGTTCCGGCGGCGTAAAACAACCCAGACTGATAGAATCAGTGTTTGCGCGCCAAAGATAGCCAACAGCAACCTCTGACTAAATGCGGGCGCCGTAAAAGAGACAATCAAAATGATAATAGTGGCTAAAGCATAACCAACAGCTCCTCCCAGAATCCAGGTTTCCAGAGGAACCAGGCCATCTTCCTTGTGGCTGACGATGAGCAAGAGCATGATCCCGGGAAGTTGAATACTCAGCAACCACCACCCCAGGCTTTGCCATCCGGGAAATACCTCCAGGAGAGACAAACCCAGGGCTAGGGCAACCAAAATGAGCGGTGAAACCCTGGTAAGAAGTCCGGATATTTTTTGTCTATCTTGCATTTGATCTTTCACAAACCTTTGCTAAGAACAAACCGATTTACCCATCGTGACAAACATCACATAAATGACATGTATCACCCAGAAAGATGACATGTGTCACTGTTGCGAGTTGGCTAAAGGATGTAAGATGAAAGGGTAGCTGCTCAGGCTATAACTCCATTTATTGTACCTGTTTCCCTATTGGAACGCCATTTTCACGCTCCGGTGTCCCTGGTTTCGATGTTATTACTGGGACATTGGAGCGTTTGCCTGCTTTAATCACCAAGAGAGGTTTACTTTATATCAAGGAGACATACCATGACTCGAATGCAAGTAACCATTGACGGCAACGAGGCGGCAGCCTACGTTGCCCACAAAACCAACGAGGTAATTGCCATTTACCCCATTACCCCCTCCTCTGGGATGGGCGAACACGCCGATGCCTTTAGCGTCAGGGGCGACACCAACATCTGGGGCACCATCCCCACGGTGGTGGAAATGCAATCCGAAGGCGGCGCGGCCGGGGCGGCGCACGGCGCGCTGCAAACCGGCTCGCTGACCACCACCTTTACCGCCAGCCAGGGCCTGCTGCTGATGATCCCCAACATGTTCAAAATTGCCGGTGAATTGACCAGCACCGTCTTTCACATCACTGCTCGCACCCTGGCCACGCACGCCCTCTCCATTTTCTGCGACCACAGCGACGTGATGGCCTGCCGGTCTACCGGCTGGGGCATGCTTTTTGCCAACTCGGTGCAAGAAGTATTGGATATGGCCCTCATTGCCCAGGCGGCCACGCTGGAAGCGCGCGTACCTTTTTTGCACATTTTTGACGGCTTCCGCACGTCGCACGAGGTTTTAAAAGTAGAAAGGCTGTCGGACGACGACATGCGGGCTATGATTGACGACGAGTTGGTTCGCGCCCACCGGGCCAGGGCCTTATCGCCCGACCGCCCCGTGCTGCGCGGCACCGCCCAAAACCCC
>JAFGNV010000129.1 GCA_016926805.1 Anaerolineae bacterium | reverse complement strand
TGATGCTGGGGTCAATCTTGGTTATCCCCTTGACTTTGAGGATCAGCCAGTGCCGGCTGGCATCGCCCCAGATTTGGGCGCTTTTGAATTCCAAAATACATTTATTCGCAATATCTGGTCTCTTATACAAATCATTTTATCCATATTTGGAGGCTCTTGAATTTCAATGTCCCTTTCTAGTTGAGATATTTCAACATCTTTCGGGAGGTTCATAATGAATTCCGACCAATTGCGATGGTTTTTATTAACAATTGTTGTGGCGATATAGTTGCTCATGCCATATTCTTTTTCATTTTTGTGTCCTACCAGTCCCAATCGAAAAACAAGGATCAGACAACTTTTAAGCTATTTGTAGAGAGGTTTGAAAGGGCGATCTTGAAGGATTCACGTAAAACATATTTGCCAGAGAAGAGGTCACAGTTATGTCTCCATTCATTATAGGTGTTGCCGGTGGTACTGGTTCGGGAAAAACAACGCTTTCTCAAGCTATTTTGCAGCGGATTGGGGTTGAAGATGTGACTTATATTCAGCACGATTCGTATTATATTGATCGCAGCTCTATTTCCTCTGAAGATCGCCAAAGAATCAATTACGATCACCCTGATGCTTTGGAAAATGAACTCCTCATTCGCCATTTGAAGATACTTCTGAATAGGAAGCCAATAGAGAAGC
Organism: Anaerolineae bacterium; assembly: GCA_016926805.1. Taxonomy (GTDB): domain Bacteria; phylum Chloroflexota; class Anaerolineae; order 4572-78; family J111; genus JAFGNV01. The sequence goes on along the minus strand of JAFGNV010000129.1, from coordinate 48,364 downwards.
CAATTTATGATTTTAAGACACACACCCGCAAACCTGAAACCGAGCGAGTTGAGCCTAAAGAGATTATTTTACTTGAAGGGATATTGATCTTTGTCGATCCGACGCTAAGAGCGTTGATGGATTTGAAAGTCTTTGTAGATACCGACGCCGATGTACGGGCTTTGCGGCGGTTGAAACGCGATATTGAAGAGCGGGGGAGAACTGTACTGTTGGTTATAGAGCAGTACTTCAACAGTGTGCGACCAATGCATTTAGAATTTGTCGAACCAAGCAAACGATATGCCGATTTGATTGTGCCAGAGGGTGGGTTGAACGAAATGGGCGTTGATGTAATTGTCCAAAAGATGCGTTCAGTGCTCGGCAGAGAAGCCCATCGGGTATAAGCAGTTGTGTCTTGTAGATAATAAGAAGCCTAAAATCGTACCTACAAACCCTAACCAATTTGTAAAGGAATTTACTATATGAAACCTGTTCTTACTTTTTTTTTCGATGCGCTTAAACCGGAAAGTCTGGAATATATGCCCTTCTTGAATTCATTTGCTTACAAACGGCGGATGCGTTCGGAACTGGGTCATTCGGTTACTTGTCATCCTTCAATGTACAGCGGGGTTCACCCTAACAAGCACTTGCAGTGGTTCATCTGGAAGTATGATCCAGTTGGCACCCCCTTTAAATGGGCGCGGGTGTTCAAATACTTGGGCTTGTTCGACAACGTCGGCTCCCGGTACTTTCTCCACAAATACACCCGCACATTCCGCGAAGAGAACACTGCCTGGTTTGGTGTACCCTGGATGGTTAATTTGCCTCTCAAATATTGGCCTTATTTTAACGTTGTGGAGGACCGCTCCTGGGATGAGCCAGGTTATCTGAAGCATTATCCTACCGCCTTTGATATTTTGCGTAGTCATAACGTAGATTTTGAAGTGGTGGGTATGAAAAAAGGTGCGGGTAATGAGTTTACCCAAATCGGTCAACACAAATTCACCAGAATTCGCCCCTGGACCTATTTTTTCTTGGGTAGCATAGATCCCTTTTCCCATAAATATACCCAAACAGGTCCGGAAACCATTGAGCGCATGCACAAATTGGATCAACTGGTTGAAACCAAATACAAAGAATATAGTCAACACGTTTCTGATTTTGATGTTTTTGTCTTTTCCGATCATGGGCATATCAAGGTAGATAAACGGGTAGACATTCACCGTCACTTTAAACAGCATGGCTCTAATCTATACCGTTTTATCCATTTAATTGAGGCAAACTATGCTCGCTTTTGGTTCCGCACAGATAAAGAACGAGCAATTGTAGAACATATTTTGTCTACTCTGGAATCCGGTTTCATCTTAACACCCGAACACTTACATCGATACAATATAGAGATGCCGGATAATCGTTATGGTGATATGATTTTGCTCCTTGAGCGAGGGGGTGTGTTTACAAAGACGATTTGGGGGTTCAATCGTAGACAAATGTCTATGCATGGTTACTTGCCCGATTATCTGGACTCGGATGGTCTCTTTCTAAGCCAGAGGACCTTGATTAAGGGCATTCATGTTGAGTTGGTGGATATATTACCCACCCTATTGAATTCACTGGGATTACCCACCCCAAACTATGTGGACGGGCGCGTGTTGTGGAAACCCTCAACGGAGTAATATGGGCAAGTATACGGCTTTAGACGATCCCATCGTGGATCAGACTATAGAAGACCATCTACGGCAAATCGTTGCGGTCATCAGGTCTCGAATAGAGCCACGGACGATATATCTGCGCGGTAGTTTCAGTCGAGGTGAGGGAAGCGTGGTCATCGAAGGAAATCGCTTACACTTTCTCAGCGATTATGAAGTGGCCGTAATCACATCTCATTTCTGGCATCGTCGATGGCTGCGAAGGGTCGCACGACAGATGACGGCTCAATTGGGGGTGGAAACAAGTATCGCTCAGCCTTCTCTAATTGCCAATAAGTCCGACAGTCAAGTTAACTATGCGAGGCTTGTTCAGCCCACCATTGCTGCGTATGAAGTTCAAAGCACAGGGCTCACTCTTTATGGGGAATACCTATTAAACCGGGGACCAACCCTTGATTCTCGTACCGTGAGTATTTCAAGCGGACTTCGGCTTATGATGAATCGTATGGCCGAGGCAATGGGCCATTTGCCGCAAACAACTAAAAACTGGGAAAATTTGCGCTGGGTCAACAAAACAATATTGTCTTGCGCCGAGGCATTGCTGACCGTCCATAGACAGTACCATTATTCCTATGCGGAACGGGGCCGTCGTTTTGCCGAATTGGTGCCACAGTTGGAACCGGCGGTTGGTCGGACGAGTTGCTTACCTGATTTGGTGCGCCGTGCTACCGCCTTCAAACTGCAGCCGTCTCTTGATTTATACCCTGAATCTATGCCAATACTTTGGCAGTTAGTCAGACAAGCCTGTGATGCTTCATTTCGTTATGTGATTGAAAAATACCTTAAATTTTCATTTGATGGTTATGTTGAGTTTCCGGAACGGTATCTGAGCCAGATAGTGGCCCAGAACAAGATAAGTAAAAGACAATTATGGTTGTTGCCAGCGCCTCTTGACGAGCAATTGCTGCTTGCTCTGGAGTTTCTACGTGCCCGACGAAGACCTTCGTTCAGGTTAACGTTGTCCCCAACACAGTCTACTTACCATATTGTATTTGCCGTAATACCCCTATTATTTTTAGAGGATAATATTCAGGTGCGGCGAGAAGCGCGGCGTTGGTTAGAAATGTTGGGATATTTGAAACCACCTTACGCTGATGATCAGACCGAGCAAGCTTACTTGTCGCGTTGCGTAGTGCAAGCGTGGAAGGATTTCTGTTATGGCAAAGAACTATAACAGCAGGCAAAGAGAGGATGCATTGGATACTTATGAGGTAGCCTATGTTCTTCTCAGATTTCCGTACTTGACGGAAACTTTTGTGGCAAATGAGATATGGGAGATACAAAAACAAGGGGTTCGGGTACACTTATTCTCTCTTCTAAAACCCAAAGAAGAACCTGTGCAGCCCATCTCAAAACAATGTGCAAAAAATATTCAGTATGCACCAGAGTTTTACTCTTGGCGGCTGTGGTGGCCTCAACTACATTTTGTCTGCAAATCGCCTCTTAAATATTTTATTCTACTTTTCCACTTGATTCGACAGCCCTATCCCTCTGGCGGGTCTTTTGGCACACTTATTCTCAAGCGATTGGTTATCTTTTTGAAAGCGATTACCTTAGCTTACAAATTAAAAGACAGATCTGTCAGATTGATACACACTCATTTCGCTTGGTTGTCTGGGGCAGCCACTCGCATTATCGCGGAATTATTAGATTTACCTTTTTCGGTCACTGTCCATGCTTATGATATATTTTCCACATCAAATGATTTGTTGTGTTTTACAACCAGTCACGCGACCCGAATCATCGCGATTTCCGAATTTAACAAACAAGCGGTTCTTGAAAGATGTCCATCCGTTAAAGAAGATGTCATATCTATCATTCACTGTGGAGTGGATCTTGAACAATTTAGCCCTTCAATTCAAACAGATGAAGATAGTGGGCCATTGTCTATTCTGGCAGTGGGGAGTCTTGTTGCCAAGAAGGGACATAAATATTTAATTCAAGCTTGCCAATTGTTGAAGGTAAAAGGGTTTGATTTTCGTTGTACTATTATAGGGGGGGGGGCAGATAAAGAAATCCTTGAGAGACTCATTCGCGACTATGAGTTGGAGAATATTATTACCTTAAGGGGGGCATGCACGCAGCCTGAAGTGCTAAATGCTTATCGTGAATACGATCTATTTGTGCTGGCTTGTGTTGTTCTTCCAGGTGGTGCTAGAGACGGCATACCTGTGGCACTGATGGAGGCTATGGCTATGCAAATGCCAGTTATATCTACGCCGGTTTCTGGAATCCCAGAGTTAGTGCGTCATGGAGAAACAGGGTGGATAGTCCCCGAGCGAGACGCAACCGCAATTGCGGAAGCCATTACCTGGTTGGCCATGAATAAGTCATTGCGACATCGTTTAGGATGTAATGGGCGAGCTTTGGTTGAACAGGCGTTTGAAATTAAAGGCAATGTTACCCAACTGGCTAACGTGTTCCGCCAAATAGATACAGAATTTTCGGATTAGATATTTACCAATGCAGTAATAAGCTGACAAACCTGTGCCGATAACACGATATTGTTTAAGTTGGTTGAGGTGTAAAAAAGGAAGGTGTTTCAATGGATGTTTCAGTTTCTGAAGAGGGGTTGGATCCCGAATGGGACAGTTTCTTAGAAACTTTGTCGGATGGTTTATATCAACAAAGTAGTTTGTGGGCCAAAGTGAAAGCAAAACAAGGCTGGAAGCATGTGCGATTGGTTGTAAAGGATGGTATCCAAATTGTTGGTGGTGTTCAAGTATTACTTCGTTCTTTGCCATTGGTTGGAGCTGTAGGTTACGTGTCAAAAGGACCGGTAGTTGCCTCTGATGATCCTATGGTTCAGGAATTCATCCTCGACCAATTGGATCGCTTGGCCAGAAAAGAGCGTATCCCTTTTCTGAAAATACAACCTCCGTATGGTTCTGACGAACTGGCAGAACAATTAGCAGAACGGGGTGGAGTACCCAGTGTGGTGCCAGTTACCCCTCTAGCAACATTCCGAGTTGATCTCCGCCCTAAGCCGGATGACATCTTACTACAAATGGATCGTAACACCCGTAGCAACATCCGGCGCGCGGAACGCAGAGGTGTCGTGGTTCGTAGGGGTACAGAGGCTGATTTACCTACGTTCTTTAACTTGAAAAAAATCCATGCCAAACAACGCGGATATGGTCTTGGTTCTGAGGAAAATGATTACAACCTTTTTTCTATTCTTGGTGATCATTTCCGTTTCTTTCTGGCGGAGTATGATGGTCAGGTTTTGGCCGCTAAATCGAACTTTGTCTTTGGCGATGTTACGATAGACTATCATCTAGTAGATAACGGCCTTCATAGAAATCTTAACGCACAATCCCTTTTACATTGGAAGGCTATGTTGTGGGGAAAAGAATGTGGCTGTGCCTGGTATGATTTTGGTGGTATTGCATTGCCCTTAGCCAAAGCAATAATGAACAACGAACCTTTACCGGATCATCCTGCCTCGGGGCGGGCGCAATTCAAAAGATCATTTGGCGGCCAGTTGATGTTTCGTCCAGGCGTGTATGATGTCTCTTTCATCCGCCCCCGGCGGTTAACTGTTCGCGTAATTCCCGTTTTGACTAAGCTGAAACCGTTGCTCAGTTTCTTGATTGGTGGTTCATTAACCAGTCATGTCCAGGATATGGATCAAACCCTGACGCGTCTTCAAAATCTACGCTCAAGCCCTGACTCGCTTGAGAAGGATCAGTGACGAAAAGCCGAACTACGCTCATCCCAAAGGTGTCGAGTAGGGGACTAGGACCATTAATTATTTGAGAGGTGGTCATAATTCCTACGCCGCTCGTAACAGAGCTTTAATACCCTTACCCAAAGGTAAGCTATTCTGAAATTGATAAAGGAGCACAATTTGTTAAAGTAAAACAGCCCCCAAAACAATCAAACAAACCTTATTTAAGCCCTTGACTGGCACTTGACCATTCCAGTCAAAGACGTTTTTGAACAAACCGTTGAACGGTTCAATAGCCAGTGAACGAAGCCTGTGCAAGACCCGCCGAACCGGTACACCATCATCGGTATGGGGGTAAGGGCCAGCCTGGGAAGTAATGAGAAAACGATCACTCAAGCGGCAACTGGTGAACACCTTGCCCTCTTGATCATTGTAATGGTGATCATCCAACACATACCGGACATCGAGGGGTAGTTCCCGGATCAGATCAGGAGCAACCGTGGCATCGTAGGTGTTGGCGACGGTCAATTCAGCGGCTAAAGGGATCCAAATGGCCGCGACGGCCGTGGCAAAATGGAGTTTCCAGCCATACCACCAGCCGTGATAGCCGGATTTGGACCAATGGGCATCCGTATCAATGCTAGAATGAGGCACGATACCCTGTTGCCGATGTCTCTTGTGCCAGACCCCACCCTTGGCCCGTAACATGGTGCTGTCCAGGGCGGCGGCCCGCCCCATCTGTTGCCAGGGTTCGATCAGGCTGACCAGGTGTCGTCCCAAGGCCCCGATCAGACCTGGTAGCGTGTCGGGTAGGCGTGCCAGACGTCGTTCCCAGGTCCGTCGACTGGGAAAATGACCCTGCTCATTGGTCAATTCTGCCCGTAGTAACCTGGTCAATTCTGTGCCTTGATCCAGAAAAGCCAACCGGCTATAAGCACTGTACAACCGTCTCACGACCATGATCAGCAAGGCTTTGACCATCAGCCGGTCTGAGTAGACAAGGGGACGGCCTCGCCCCCGTTGGCAAGGTTCTGCTGGGATGGGGATCAAATCAACCAGCCTGATCAAGATGACAAGGAGTGGTACTTGCGGTATCATATCTGTTGCCTCCCAGTATGGATGTGTCGCAACTGACATGCTATCGAGATTACCGCACCTTGTCTATGATGGGGCGCGGTTTTTTATTCAATTTTTCCTTTATTTTTGCTTATTTTGATTTATGACCACCTCTCAATTATTTATGGAGGTAAAGTATGAGAGTCAGACTTGGTTGGTGGTATACTGCAAACAGTCCAATGAGAAAAGTGCGCATAGCCAATTCACTTATCCAGACTTATGGTTTCAGGAAAACGTTGAGGATAGTTGCTCAGAATTTACTTTTGTTCAAGCGATACTATCGCTTGGAGAAAGATCTTCAGATGCCAGAGGATAGAGTAGAACCCGGCATACCGGTGAACATTGTGCCTATCGTTAGCAGCTTGGGTCTCGAAGAGAAAGTTAAGGAGAGAATCCGCGCCTTGAGAGGGGACTACGGTTTAAACCAGTTCAAGGAAAGATTTGAATGGGGTGACATGCTATTTATCGCTTATTTGGAGAATGAGTTGGTAGGGTTTGTCTGGCTTGGACTTCCTCCAGTAACCAACGCCGGGTATGCCTTACAGAACGATGAAGCACTCACTTATGATGCCTGGACCTTTGAGCCTTATCGTGGCCAAAGAGTGTTCCCTACAATCAAACAGGCTATTTCCGATTATCTTATAGAGAAGCGTCCAGATATTCGTTATATTGTTAGTCATGTACACACAAAGAATAAGCCTTCTATCGCCGGAAATCAACGCGCAGGATACACGATTGCCAGTCGTGAGTTAACCGTAATATGCCTGGGGTATGCTAGGAGATTCAGAGGCAGGAGGAAGTAGTTTGGGGACGCTGGTATCATAGCCACAAATGGAATAATTAGATGAAATCGGTTCTCTTTTCCATCCGCTCTAAAGGCTTGTTTAAGTATTTTAAGCGGGGCCAATCCATAATAAAAAGTTATGGTCTGACGCCGGCCCAGATGGTGCAGGCGCTGGATCAATTTAGCCAGATACTACAAGAATTTCAATGTGGAGCCACTTTTCCTATTACGGGTATTGTGGTAGAGCGTAATGGCCAACTCTTAAAAAAGTATCTGGAGCAGGGCATAGAGTTCGCTATCCACGGCTATCGCCATATAGATTACGCACAACTTACATTAGAGGAACAAGTGGCTTATCTAGGTCGAGCCAGGGACGTTTTCACAACGGCGGGGATCCTGGCTACTGGTTTCCGGTCGCCGTATTTGCGCTGCAATGAAAGTTTACGCCTGGCAATCAAGAAGACTGACCTGACCTATGTGAGCAATCAGCCCATCCTATGGAATGTACTCGACGACGAACCTTTTTCTCTGGCAGAGCATACGGCCTATGAGCGAGCTATTGCGTTTTATACGCCCTGGTATGCGTATGAACAGCTATCATTGCCTCATTTGAACGATCAAATCGTCGAAATACCAGTATCGTTGCCTGATGATGAGATATTGCTCGACCGACTGGGGGATGAAACTGGCCATCTGGTTCAGAAGGCTTGGCGTCGCATCCTGTCCGAGAGCTATCAGCGAGGGGAATTATTCACCATGCAACTGCATCCTGAACGGATAGCCAGATGTGCAGAAGGACTCTCGGCTGTACTGGCCGAGGCGCGTGCATTGACGCCGTCAGTGTGGATAGCTCGCTTGGCTGAAATAGCTGCTTGGTGGCAGGCTCGCCGGGAAACCACCATAGAGATAACCAACACTGACGACGGAGGAATCCATCTGGTTGTCGCTGGCCCTAGTAACACTACTGTACTGGCCCGGGCGGTTCAGGTTGATGCGCCTACTGTACCGTGGGTCAATGGTTATCAACGTGTATTGGCGACAACTTTTACTATTCGTTCTCATCGGCGGCCTTTTATTGGTATCTCGCCAGATGCCTCGCCAAAACTGGCCGACTTTCTTGGCCAACAGGGGTTCATCGTTGAAGTCAATCGTGTAAATCATCATTATTCGTATTATGTTGACCAGGCCGAATTCGACGCTGAATATAAACAGTCGCTGCTGGGGCAACTTGAGAAATCAGAATACCCCTGTGTGCGACTGGGACGCTGGCCGGATGGTGCCCGCAGCGCCCTAGCCATCACTGGTGATATTGACGCCCTTACCCTGTGGGACTATGGCTTGCGTCTTTTGGGGAGATGATGGTGTTATGAACGTGGATATGGAGGACATTGTGAGTAAACTCACTGTGGCCTATATTCTCTTTAGACACTCGTATTTTACAGAAATTTTTGTTGCCAATGAGAGATGAGCATTACGGTTACTGGCAGGGATTAAGGTGCATTTATTCTCCTTACTCAAACCTAAAACCAAGCCCGTGCATCTTCTTTCAGAGCAACTGGTAAAAGAGGTATGTTATGCGCCAGATTCATTTTCCTGGTCATTATAGTCAGCTCAATTTTATTTCTTGTTTGTATCTCCTGGGCGCTATGTCAAGTTGTTATTCCAGTTACTTAGCAAGTAGCTGGAATAGCGGCCGCCCAGAATCTCGATGATCTTTAAAAAGAGGTGTTTTTATGAAAGTTAGTGTGTTTGGACTGGGCTATGTCGGATCCGTATCGATGGGATGTTTGGCTGCTCTGGGCCACGAGGTGATTGGTGTTGATGTCAACCCGATAAAGGTTGAGATAATCAATGCGGCTCAGAGTCCGGTTATCGAGGCGGGATTGGACGTCCTTATTTCTCAGGGGGTCAAAACTGGTCGGATTAAAGCTACAACCAGCGCTCCTGAGGCCATTGCCAAATCCGACATTTCATTGATTTGTGTAGGCACACCCAGCGACGATAACGGCAACCTGAACTTGACTTATGTAGAGCGGGTGTGCCGGGAAATTGGACGGGCCTTGGTTAGGAAAAGTGATTATCACGTGATTACTATCCGAAGTACGATGCTACCGGGTAGTACTGAAGAACAGGTTATTCCTATCTTGGAGAAGGCTGCAAAACAGCAGGTGGGACAAGGTTTTGGCATCTCCTTCAACCCTGAGTTTTTGCGTGAAGGGACCGCTATCCACGATTTTCACCATCCCCCCTTCACCCTCATCGGCCAGTATATGGGCCAAGAAGTCAAAATCGTCGCCGATTTGTATGCAGGTGTTGATGCTCCCCTGCTAATTGTCCCCTTAAAAGTGGCTGAAATGGTCAAGTATGCCAATAATGCTTTCCATGCGCTCAAGGTGACTTTTGCCAATGAAATTGGAAACATTTGCAAGCGTCAGGGGGTAGACAGCTATCAAGTGATGGACATATTTTGTATGGATGAGAAACTGAACCTATCTTCATATTACCTCAAACCCGGTTTTGCCTTTGGCGGTTCCTGTCTGCCCAAAGATTTGCGCGCCTTACTTTACCATGGTCATCGTTTGGATCTGAAGTTACCCGTTTTGGAGGCAATTTTGCCTAGCAACGAATATCAGATCAAACAAGGTCTTGATTTGATCAGGCAGAGAGGTTATAAAAAAGTGGGTATACTTGGCTTTAGCTTCAAAGCCGACACTGACGACCTGCGTGAGAGTCCGCTGGTGGAATTAATAGAGACCCTCATCGGCAAGGGGTACCAGGTCAAGGTTTACGATAAAAACGTGTCCCTGGCCCGCCTGCATGGAGCCAATCGTGCCTATATCGAACGAGAAATTCCTCATATTGCCACCTTAATGTGTACTTCAATAGAAGAAGTATTAACCGGAAGTGAAGTCATCGTTATTGGTAATAAAGCCCCCGAATTTTATCCGGTACTTCAGCAAGTAAGCCAAGAACAGGTTATCATAGACTTGGTCCGTATATTGGAAGATGTAGATCGCCTAGATGCTCAATACGAGGGTATTTGTTGGTAGTGGCAGGAGTTTTGTAAATGAATAACGTTCCAAACAATGAAACACAAAAACGTCATTGTATGGTTGTGCATGCCCATTATCCAATGGCCGAAACGCGGGTTCAGCGAGAAGCAGAAGCATTATTGGCCCATGGCTTTCAAGTGGACGTGATTTGCCTGCTCTGGCCTGGTGAGGCGGCTTTTGAAGTAGTGCGGGGGATTAACGTTTATCGATTACCTATACATACAGTGAGTAAAGAGCAGAGCCTGATTAGCCAACTTTTGGAGTATTTGCATTTTTTTGTTCTGGCCGCTTTCAAACTCACTAGATTGCATCTTAAAAAACGATATAATGTAATCCAGGTTCATAATTTACCTGATTTTTTAGTTTTTTGTGCGTTACTTCCCAAATTAGGAGGCACTCCCATTATTCTGGACATCCACGATGTTATCCCCGAATTTCTTGCTGCCCGCACTGGTCGTTCCCTGGATAGTTGGCTGGTGCGACTGGCGGCCTGGCAAGAGCAACTTTCCTGCGGCTTTGCCGATCACGTTATCACTGTTACTGAACCTTGGCGACAGGTACTCGTCAAAAGGGGAGTGCCACAGGAAAAAACAAGCGTGGTCATGAATATGGCAGATTCACAACTATTTCATCCAGGTGTACGCCAACAGGTTATTGAGCAGAGAGATAGAAATACTTTTCACCTCATTTATCATGGCGTGCAAACCTACCGGCACGGCCTGGATATTTTGCTTCGGGCTGTGGCCCAGGTATGGGACCAAATTCCGGAGCTGTATCTCACCCTTCACGGTGAAGGTGCATACCGTGGTGAGCTAGAACGGCTGGTTGGAGAGTTGGGCCTAACGGACTGCGTGCATTTTACTAAACGCTATGTGCCCGTTTCAGAACTGCCTGCGCTCATTGCTAATGCCGATGTAGGAGTGATTCCCTATCGTACTGATATTTTCACGGATGGCATTCTACCAACCAAGTTGATGGAGTATGTTTCTCTGGGTATACCGGTGATTGCTTCCCGTACCTCGGCCATCGAGGCCTATTTTGATGAAACAACGATCGAATTTTTCGCGCCAGGTAATGTGGACGACCTAGCCCGTTGTCTACTGAAATTGCATACTGACCGCAACCGCAGAGAGCAATTGGTTCAAAATGGTACAAAATTTCGCGAACAATACAAATGGGGAAAGATTAGCACAGAATACGCATCGCTTGTGGTACGTTTGAGTGAGAAGAAATAAACGAGGCAAACAAAAATTACTTACTTTTGGTTAGAAAAGGTATGAATCTGCATGAATCTAGTTCGACATTTGGACGAGTCTCTCTGGCGGGATTTCGTAAAAAGGAATCCACATGGCAATATCTTTCATACACCAGAGATGTTTCAGGTTTTTGCTAACGCAGAAGGATATTGGCCAAACCTTTGGGCAGTAGTAGATGATAACAATTATCCTTTGGCCCTCTTTGTGCCATTAACAATTACACTGATGGGGGGATTGCTAAAGAAATTTACTGCTCGTGCCGTAGCGTACGGCAGTGTTCTATGCACATCTGGGGCTGAGGGTCAGGACGCGTTAAATATTCTATTGCGGACTTATAAACAAGAGACCGATGAGAAAATTCTGTTTACCGAATTACGCAATCTCACTAACCTTGGTAATCTGCATCCGGTATTGAGCGAAAATGGTTTTACCTATGAGGAGCATCTCAACTACTTGGTCGAGCTCAATCAACCCATCTCGCAGGTTCTGCAAAACATTGGTAAAAGAACTCGTAAAAAGATCCGCAAAGGGCTGAAGGATGGTCTGGTAAAAATAAATGAAGTAACGGATCGAGTTGAATTAAATGTGTGGTATGAGGTTTTGAAAAAAACATATAGTTATGCCCAGGTTCCATTAGCCGGTTACTCACTATTTGAGGCCGCGTTTGACCACCTGTATCCTCAAAATATGGCTGAGTTTTTTTTGGCCTGGATAAATGATTCGCCAGTGGCATGTTCTCTTGAATTGCCATATAAAAATACTATCTATGGCTGGTATGGTGGTACCAATCGTGAGTACAGTGAGTATTATCCTAACGAAATGCTGATTTGGCATGTTTTAGAACGGGGTGTGCGTCACGGTTATAAGGTTTACGATTTTGGTGGCGCAGGCAAACCGGATGAGAAATACGGAGTTCGTGACTTTAAGGCCAAATTTGGTGGTCAATTAGTGTGTTACGGACGTTATACTTACGTTCACTCGCCCACCCGGCTCAAGGTGAGTAAACTGGCCTACAAGCTATTGCGATGGGTTTTGTAAATTCAATTCTTTAGTCGGTTCTTGAAGATGATTCCTTTTTATCGACCTTATTTCGATTACTCTGAATTCTTGGCTGCGCTGCGCCCGGGCGTGGGGCGAATAGAATTTGAAGCAGCCGTCGCCAAACGGATGGGGGCCAGATATGGCGTGGCCTTTGCCTATGGCCGTTCTGGGATAGCTGCTTCGTTTAAGGCGCTGAAATTTGAGCAAGCTGAGATTGTGTTACCTGCCTACACATGTATTGTGATGGCCCAAGCATTACTTGCCTCTGGCAATAGGCCGGTGTTTGTAGATATTGATTTGACCAACTACAACATGGATCTCAATGCACTTCGAGCAGCCCTTACCCCCCACACTAGGGCCATTATTGCCACTCACCTGTACGGTTATCCAACTGATGTGGACGCAATTCGAGCTATTGTAGGAAACGCACAGATTGTTATCATTGAAGATTGTGCGCAAAGATTGCCGGTCTCGCCTAATGATTCCCCTCATTTTCGTGGCGATATAGGGTTATGTAGTTTTGGGCCTAATAAAGAAGTATGCACAGTGCAAGGCGGAGTTGTTGTAACTAACTCACTTGACCTTTATCAAAAGATTAAGAATTATCGTGACCAAGAATTGAATCGATTATCCCTAAAGACTTGGGCAAAACGATGGATACGATTACTGGCCAACTATCTGGTGTTTCATAAGCCAGTTTATGGACTCTTGCATGGGTGGGGCTTGGTTGGTTTAGACAAGCGTTTTACAGAAAATAGTAATTTTGAAGCAGCCAAATTGCCGGGTGATTATGCTACCGCTTATATGGATTTTCAGGCGCGGGTGGGGTTGGCCCAATTACGTAAATTAGAAACCATTGTGTCCAGACATCGCGCCCTGGCTGAATTGTATACCCAAGAACTACAGGGCATACCGAACGTCACCTTGCCTCCTATACTTCCAGAGGCTCACTATACCTACTACACTTTGCGGATTCCTCAACGCGACGCACTCAATTTTCGGTCACAAATGCTTTTCAGAGGTGTTTCTGTAGATGAAACGTATGAATATTCTTTGCCAACCCTCAAACCGTATCGTTCTTATGCTAAAACACAATATCCGGGCGCAATGCAAGCTGCTCGCCAAGTAGTCAACCTGCCTATCTATCCCCACCTGAGCGTTACCAGTGGCAGATATATTGCTAACGACGTTCGCAGCATTTTTGAGAACAGATTACATTATGATTAATATTGCCATGTTGAAATTCATTACAAGTAGGTTGGGTTAAGGCCATGACAGAAGAACGGACTACTATACTGTCAAATGATATTGAACCAAAGCGTTGGAATGCTTTTGTAGCTCAGTGGCCCGACTTCGTGCTGATGCAAAGCTATGAATGGGGTGCATTTAAGGAAGCTTTGGGCTGGAAAATTGTCCGCTTGGCAGTGGAGCAAAATGGGCAAATGGTAGCTGGGGCACAAATGTTTATTAAACCGATTCTCTGGAAATTGGCAAGTATCGCCTACATCCCGCGAGGACCGCTATTGGATTGGGAAGATGAAACTGTGGTTCAGGTGTTACTGGCAGCCCTTCATTCCTCAGCCCGATACTATCGAGCCATATCACTTAAGATTGAACCCGCTATCCAGTATTCGCCTGCACTAGAACAGCAATTGCATTATTATGGTTTTCGATGCAGCCCTTTTAATAATCAACCTCAGTGTAGTATGTTGATTGACTTGACCCCCGAAGCTGACACTATCTTGGCCAATATGCACAAGACCACACGCTATAATATCCACTACAGCGCCCGTAAAGGGGTTGTTGTGCGTCAGGCTACTGCCGCAGATATGGATGCCTTCTATCAACTATTAAAGGTTACAGCTAAACGTAGCGGTTTCTCGATCCGTTCTCGCGAATATTATCATCAAGAATGGAGTGTCTTGGCTGAAGCCAATTATTTAAATCTTTTTCTGGCGCTTTATCAAGACAAAGTGATAGCTGCACGAATGCCAGTGGCCTTTGGTAACAAAGCTGCTACCTTTCACAGTGGTTCCCTTAATACTTATAACAAACTTAAGGCAAATGAGTTATTAATGTGGGAAAGCTTAAAGTGGGCCAAAGCTCACGGCTGTGATACTTATGATGTGTGGGGCATTCCTGAGGAAGTTGGTGCACACTTATATGCCAATCAACCTCTGCCAAAAGAGCAAATTGGGGGACTGTGGGGCGTCTATCAGTTTAAGCGTGGATTTGGTGGAGATGTGGTATATTATGTAGGAGCTTACGATTTTGTATATTTCCCTACCCTGTATTGGGTGATGAATGTCGTTATAAACCAACTGGGATCACTGGAAAAGCTGGCCCAGTTGGGAGACCGGTTCAATCTCAAGTCCGGTTAACCCTACTTACTAAATCTATCAGGAGTGTGGCCATGAACCCTTTTCTACGCCGACAGTTGATGAAAGCCTACCAATGGGTTACCGGCCGTCGTATTCTCAACTGTTTGGATGAACTTAACCGAACGCAATGGTTGAGTCGTGAAGAACTACTGACCTTGCAGAAAGCCAAGTTGCACAAATTGCTTGTTTATGCCTACCAGTATGTTCCTTACTATCAGCGTACTTTCGATCAGGCTAACTTCCAACCTGATGAAGTTCTTACCAATTTGGCTAGCCTGGGCAAGCTGCCGATATTAACCAAGGCGATTATTCGTGACAATTTTGACGATATGCTAACCACCGAAAGTAAACAACGAACCAAATTGGCCCGTCTGACTACCGGTGGTTCCACAGGACATCCCTTGATCTTTATGCAAGATGTAAATTTTCGTGATTATGTTACAGCCGATATCCATCGCCATCTTGAGTGGGCTGGCTGGCAATTTGGACAGCTTCACGCTTACATCTGGGGTACAAACTTTGAAGTAACTACCTCGCAATCTCTACGAACACATTTGATGGACTGGGTACTTAACCGGTTTGTTACTAATGCCTATGTACTTTCAGAAGAAAGCATGACGGCCTTTGCTGACCGCGTTAGATTACAGCAGCCTCGTATCCTATTTGGCTATGCTTCAAGCCTCTATCGGTTTGCCCAATTTGTCCGTACAAAAAAGATTACAGATATTAGATTTGATGGTATTTTTTCTTCTGCTGAGGTTCTCTATCAAGGACAACGAGCATATATTGAGGAGACGTTTGATTGTAAAATTTTCAACCGCTACGGTACTCGTGATCTGGGAGGTGTAGCTTGTGAATGTGAGGTGCACACAGGTTTACATGCTAGTATTGAGAATAATTATGTTGAGATCCTCCGAAATTTTGACAGCAAGGAACCTGTTCGATTAGGTGAAACTGGTCATATTGTTGTAACTAACTTGAATAATTATGGTATGCCCTTCATTCGCTACAATATCGAAGATATGGGGACCTGGCATACTGTTGACCAATGCCCTTGTGGTCGGGCGTTACCTTTAATGGACTTAGTTCAAGGACGGCACATTGATATGTTCAAAACTAAAGATGGTCGCGCTGTTTGGGGTGGATTTGCTAGCCCGCTGTTCGCCATGGAGGGTGTCAAACGCTTTCAACTTGTACAAAAATCTCTAGACTTGGTAGTCGCACGCATTGTGAAAGAAGGGGAATTAGATCAAACTCGATTAGAGACAATTGAGCGAACGGTAAGAACTGCCCTAGACGACAACGTCGAGGTTAGATTTGAGTTTCCTGACGAGATTCCAGTTTTAGATTCGGGCAAATATCGTTATGCTATTTCTGAAATCGGCGAGGGATCCTAGGTGATCAGCTACTCTAAAACTGAACTCTCAGGTAAATGCTGTCAATTGCCTAATCAAAAAGTCCAATGTGGACGAACAAGAAGTGTGTATCGGGCAATATCTACCATCGAAAGTCAAACATAGAGGGTCATGGTTCTCTCTTTAGTTTTCTAATTATATTCTAAGTATATTCACATACCTTTATTATAAAATACTGTTAAATTGGATAGTGGTTTGTGACGCTCAAAACCAGTAAGGGATTCTAGCTAAATTCATAAGTTCCAACGAAATACCCTGAAAGGTTGGGAACTTGTGAGAATTAATTCCCATAGCCGATCTTAAAAATCACACCTCATTATTCTAGTTAATGATCTATTTCTCCCCAGCAATTTGGGGGGTGGAGGAAAAAGTTGAAAACTCGAATTATTTCTTTAGGTGTATTGTTTGCCTGGTTCGCGTATCTGTATTTTGTGCCGGTGTCTTCAGTATTTGCTCAGGACTGGGAAGAATTCTCGGCAGATATTGATGGAGATGGCTTGTCTAATGAGTTGGAGACAGCCGGGTGGTACAACGACGCAGGAGGGCCTTTTGTTACTGATCCTCAGGATCCCGATAGTGACGACGATGGTCTTACTGATGGCCAAGAGAAATTGTATAATACTCATCCCTTCGATGATCTGAATCCGGGCATTTATGTGGAGTATGAGGAAAATTTTCAAACCAGAGAATATTGGTCCTGGCAACGCTATGGAAGCAAATACATTGTTTTCCCTAAACCGGGTCAGCGAGAAATCATCGTGCGCCGGGGGACGACTTTCTCTGTTGGCGGACCAGCTAACGCCACGCTAACGGTTACCAAAAGTATTCCCCAACTGAGTACTTTGACCCCGGTTCGCAACCCTTGTACCGGCAGATGGGAAATCCAGGTACCGGCGAATAGTCCGGTGGGAAAATACACTGTTACCATGACCAAGCCTGGCTTTGCGAGTCAAGAGTTGAGATTATATGTTATATTTAACCTCCCCACAGGCGTTAGTGGTACATTTGTTGATGCCTTTATTTATGATGATAATCCTAACAACACCAGAGACGAATCTTCTATCCATTATGCGGAAAATGACGATCAACGTGAGTATGATCATGATGATTATGAGTGGATTCCATTAGAATCTTACATCTTGCACGGGTATGGTTATCGTTTCTATACCTGGCAATATGATGCTTTGCTCCTCAGGGACCACGTGATAGATACCATCAATGGTCTGGATAACACCTGGGCTGCGGCCAATGCCCTAGGCCAACACACTGATGAGGTCACCTGTTTCGGTCACCCTCGTTACCTCAACAATTCCTGGTGCGTGTTAAACCCGGGCGAGTGCGCCCCTTATACTTATAAAAATCAGTGTACAAACATTGCTAATTTGCTTACTGCCTTCAATCGCGCTGCAGGCATTCCGTCGCGTTCAGTTTTTGGCGATTGGGTACATAACACCTTTGACCATTCGACCGAAGTGTGGACCAGCCCCTCAGGTAGTTCAAATAAGTGGTATGTCATGCGCGGCTACGATGGTAGCGAAGGAACCTGTCCCAGTCCCTATTATACCGGCGGTTTCAATGACCTGAGAAACCCACTGGGGTGGTATAGTAGTACCGCTGGCGTGTATGTAGCCAGTGAGAATTGGCCCTGGAGTGATATCGATGGTAATGGCAGCCACTGGTCAGACGATTTCCGCATGGCCAGTTGGGATTTGAACAAAACCACTAAAACCGGCAAAATTGTGAAGAAGGATTGGTGGCAGACCCGATTTGTTGACTATTGGGATTGGCCTGCAGAGCCACAGGTTATAGGGTCTCCTTACCAGGATTGGCCCACACCGCCAGACGGTTTGCTGGGAGGACTGGAATTAACGTTAACAGAAGAGGATTCAACTGTCCAGTTTGGCCGGGTGATAGCAGACCGTGGCGTTGATTTAGACGGCGATGGTCGCTTTGATCAATTGGTATTTGCCATAGAGGTCAATGCTTTGCAGGCAGGCCCCTATTGGCTGCGGGGTATGCTTGCCGGTGATATAGCCGAGACTATTAGTGCTATCCATCTGGCCCAGGGGCCTAATATCGTGGAACTCCCCTTTGCTGGCATGGACATCTATATGAGTAAGATAGATGGCCCTTATACGCTCAAGGCTCTGTGGCTCACAGATGTTGAAAATCCGACCAAATCAGATTTTGCGGAAAACGGGTTGGCTTACGTAGAGCCAGCTTATCTAACCTCTCCCTACCAATTCAATAGTTTTGGGATAGCCGGGGCAACTTTATCTGGCAACTATACCTATGTCCTCCAAGATACTGACGGTGATGGTTATGCCGATGCCCTAGTTGTAGAAACCGGTCTCAATATCGAAAAGGCAGGCACGTACACGGTGCAAGGCCTCCTGTTCAATGGGCAAAACAAGATGCTCGCCCAGGCCAGTTGGATCGGTTCCAGTTCTGTAGTTGCCTTAAAATTTGATGGGCTAAGAGATACAGTTGGTCCTTATACGCTGCAACATATTCACGTCCGTGATGCTACCGGACAGGTCACCGATGGGATGACCGGGCAGGAGTTCTACACCCTTGGTGAAATTCCTGAATTGAGCGCTGGTCCAATTACTTTAGGCGCTGGCGCTTCCATCCCCTCCGGTGGTGGAGAGCTTGGTGCCACTTTTGTGATTACTGATGGGTATTCCGATGTGCCGGTTGATACAGACAGTGATGGCCGGTTTGACCAGTTGGTCATCTCTACCACTGTAGAGGTCGAACTGGGAGAAGGGGGGCAGGCATACCAGATCGAAGGTTGGTTGGTTGATACGAATAACAACTTGGTTGCCTGGACAATTAGCCCCCCACAGGTATTGGCCGAGGGGATATACAGCCTTTCTTTGGCTTTTGATGGTCGTATTATCAACGAACATGGGGTAGATGGACCTTTTACCTTGGTTGCCTTACGCGCTGTGTCCGGAAATACAGGCGGGCTATATACGTATGACACGCTTGCGGAAGTAGATGTTGCCTATACCACTTCAGCTTATAATCATGATGCTTTTGAAGAGGCTGTGGTTGCCTCGGCTGCCGAAAGCATGTTCTTTGCCGATAATATGGAGAACGGTCCAGGTTTGTGGACGACAACCGGAGCATTGGATTGGAACCTCAATAGTAATAATTGGCACAGCTGTGCCAATGCCTGGGAAGCCAGTACTATAACCTCCGAGAATGGTTCACTGAGTATTTCCCTGGACCTCTCAAACTATGCAGTCCTGGATCTCAGATTTAGAACTTGCTATAATATGACGTCTCCCGCCGATGTGGGTTACCTTCAGGCTAGAACTGATAATGGCGTTGAGTGGTCCACAGTTGCCACCTACACTAATTCGACCCCACATTGGACCGCTACTGAAGCGATAGACTTGCGTAGCTTCCACAAGGCACCCAATCTGCAGCTTCGTTTCAGCGCCAACTCCCAAGGTGGTTTGCAGTGGTATGTGGATGATGTTTACCTCAGTGCCCTGCCGGATGCTGATAACGACGGCCTACCGGATGAAGAGGAAGTCGGCGATAGCGACTACGATACCGTCCCTGATTACCTCGAGCCTAACGATCAGAATACCGATGGCGATGACCTCTGGAATCACGAGGATCCCGATGATGACGGTGATGGTATTCCTACCGCTAACGAGGACATCAATGGTGATGGAAATCCAACCGATGATGATACCGACGGCGATGGTATTCCCAACTATCTTGATAACGATGACGATGGGGATGGAGTTTTGACCATTGATGAGGACGTCAACGGCGATGGTGATCCCACCAATGATGACACCGACGGCGACGGTATCCCCAACTATCTTGACGACGATGACGATGGGGATGGGGTTTTGACCGTCAATGAGGATCGTAACGGTGATGGAAATCCAACCGATGATGATACCGACGACGATGATATTCCCAATTACCTTGACGACGATGACGACGGCGACGGTGTAAAAACCCACCACGAAGGGGCCAACTCTGCCGGCAGTGGTCAAGACACCGATGGCGACAGCCTGCCTGATTACCTGGACCCCGACGATGATGATGATGGCATTAACACCACTGACGAGATGCCTGATCCTAATGGGGATGGCAATCCCAACGATGCTCGCGATACTGGCGGTTTCTTCAACCCAGATACGCCCGATTATCTTGACCCCGATGATGACGGTGATGGTGTTCCTACCGGCGCCGGCAATGAAAACCTGGATGACCCTGACGGCGACGGTGTGCCCAATTATCTGGACCCCAGCAATAATGCAAGCATTGATGATGACGGGGATGGCATTGATACCGTAGATGAAGATTGGAACAGTGATGGCGACCCAACCAACGATCTGGGCAGTGGCGGCATACCCGGTTATATGGACCCGACGGTGAGTTCGCCACCTGAAAGTACAATCTTTTTACCGATTATTTTGAAACCAGGTAACTGACAAATCATATAATCAAATTTGCTCAATTAGAGGAGGGGGCGATTCGACATCGTCCCCTTGTCTGTTTAAAATAACTTATGAGTTGTGATTGGTTCTTTAAGCTAATAGTGATTGTTCCTGGAGGCTTCTCAATTGCGTATCCTCAAACTGGTCATCTGGGACCTGGACGAAACCATTCTCACCGGCATCCTGGAAGAAGGCGATGAAGAGATAACTCCTCTTGCCAGCACATTAATCCAGCAGTTAGATCAACAGGGAGTTTTGCAGACTCTGGCCACTCAAAATGCCCCTGAAATCATTCCTCCCGCCCTAAAAAAATTTGGCTGGACCAATCTATTTGTTCAAGTCGAGGTCGATTTTGGTCCAAAGGTCAGCAAGGTCAGGCGCATTTTAGACACGCTTGGCGTTAGTGTGCTGGACACTGCTTTTGTAGATGAAGATCCCTTTGAGCGGGCCTCTATTGCGGCCCAGATTGCTGGCATTACGGCCTGGTCATTGGCCGAGTTGGCCGCCTATCTGGATGGAGTGTCGTGCCCTATCACCGATGAAGCGCAGCGCCGTCCCCAAATGTACCGCGAGCAGCAAGCCCGGCGTCGAGATGAAGAGACGGCCGGCGATTATACAGAATTTCTACGTTCGTGTAATATTCAAATTACTATACGTCCTTATATTTCTGATGATGCAATGCGGGCCGAAGAGTTGCTAACCCGCACCCACCGGATGAATCTGGGCGTGTTGCCGGTTGACGAGGCTATTGCTCGCCTCAACCAGCCCGACGAACACCACGTTGTTGTAGCGGAGATGAAAGACATTTATGGTGATCTGGGACGTTGTGGTATCATCCACCTTACCCCTGATCAGGATGGTGGTGCGGTGGTTGAAAGTCTGGCTATCTCGTGTCGTACTCGCGCCAGAGGCCTCTCGTTGGCCATGTTAATTGGCTTACTGAGTCATCCTGATAGCCGGTTCCAAACATATCGTTGTCGATACATCTTCAATGGGGCTAACCGTCCCCTGCGAATGTTGCTGTTGGGCGCCGGCTTTAAGCCTCAATCCAACCCCAATGAATTGGCTCTCACGGTCAACCAATTGGCCGCGTTGGAACTGCCAGATTGGGTCCACCTTGATTATGTTAGTTTGAAATAAACCAGGAGTCTATCAGCATGACCATCACTCAATACAATGTTGTTTCAGATTTTCGTCTGGAGCAAATGATTATCGACCTGGTAAAATCGACCCTGGGGGAAAAATCGATTAATGTCAATCCCAATGCCCCTCTTTTTTCCAGCCAGACCGGTTTTGATTCCTTTGCATTAATGGAATTTGTGCTCCGGCTTGAAGACACATTTGGGATCAGTATTCCCGACGAAGATTTAGACCCTGATATTTTTCATTCACTCAGAACGGTCACCGTTTATGTCCAGGCGCGTTTAGGGCAAGAGGGTGAATATGCGTGAACTTACGGTTAGTTTATTGAACATTAACCAGGCACAACTGACTATTGATGTTCTTAATAAATTGGCCTGGCTTCCTGCCGAAACTTGGAGTGTTCAACTAATCCTGCTAGATAATGGTTCTGATCGAGAGCAAATTCAACAACTATCAGATTGGTTTTTTGCTAACAAGGAGCGTTTTTCCGAAGTAATGTGGATTAATGCCTCTCATAATCTGGGTGCTAATGGTGGCCGTAATATTGCCCTAAAATTGGCATGGGGTGACAGTATCCTGATTTTGGACAACGACGTTGTTTTACCAGATGATCCCGATTGGCTGGATACTCTCTGGCAGCGCATGGATAACGATGTGAAAATTGGTATCATTGGTCCCATGTTAGTTTTTAATGATTACCCCAATATTGTTCAGGGTGCAGGAATTGGTTTGACCGACCGGGGACGAGTGGGTTATCTCAATCGGGCCAAACCTGTCGACCAAATACTTCCCCAGCTTCTCACGGTAGTGGCTTCGCCGGCAGCGTGTTGGCTTGTCCGCCGGGAAGCACAGCAAGCTGTTGGGTTGTTTGCCGATGAGTTTTATCCGATGCAATATTGGGATGTCGATTTTTGTGTCAGGCTTGGCCAGGCTGGGTGGAAGATTGTTTGTGATTGCAGTGTCAGGATCAAACATATTGAGAATGTGACCACCCGTAATCTCAAAGAGCATCCTTATGCTCGCGTGTCAGCTCGTCATGGAATGCGTTTTCGAGAAAAATGGTCTCATATTCTGCCGCAAATTGCCACAATTACTGAAGAAGATATCTATTGGGGACCGATCCCTCGTGATATGGCCTAAATTGATAAGACGTTCGTTCTACCCATGACCCCCCATCGAATGACCGCCGGACTTGCCCAACCAGGTGACCAGGATCAGATTCTGGAATTAAATAGGCGGGAATATGGAGTAAACGATATATTGGCCACCCCCGCCGATTTTGACTGGCGCTTCTCTCAAAATCCTGCCGGACAGGCTATTGTTCCCGTTATAAGAAATGATCAAGGTGACGTGGTTGGTTTCTTATGGGTGGTTCCCTTGCGCATGCGGGTTAGGCGACAGAATTATCTGGCTGCGACCGGCACCAACTTGGTTATACAGCCCGAGTATCGAAATACCTTTGCTTACGCCAAACTGCTCCGTCGATTTGAGCAGGTTTTTCGTGATCATGGTATTCCGTTTCATTTCAGCTTCATCTCTGAGAGCGCATACCGACGCAGATTAAAACACAACCCCCAACGGGTGATGACCATCCCCTTACTGGTCAAGCCGCTTGATTTTAAGGGTTTTGCTCGAGCTTATGCCAATAAGAAATGGCAACGTTTTCTTGTTGGTCGGGGCGGCCAGCTTGTCTCACCGGTGTTGTTTCGCCGAAGAAAAGCCTCTTTCAGTAAAGAACACATTATGGTTGAGGCAGTTGACCATTTTGATCATAGGTTTGATAAATTTTGGACTGATAGCCAAAACAAGTATCCGATAATGGTCATTCGGGACCGGGCTTTTCTGGAATGGCGATTTACCAAATTGTCGGGTCGCCACTATCATCTTTTACTGGCCCATGCTCGCCAGCAGATGCTTGGCTACATTGTGTTACGCTCCACCTTTATTCGCGGGGTTAAGGTTGGACTGGTTATGGACCTGTTAGTTAGAGCCGATGAAAGGGGACCAGTTGCCGGTGCTTGTTTGCTCGATGAAGCTGAGACTTACTTCCGCACCCAACAGGTATCACTGATGATGGGATTAATGACCTCTTTTTCTGAAGAGTATTCCATTTTGTTTAGGGTTGGATACAGACAGTTACCTCATTTCATAACCCCGCGGGTGTTTCGCTTTGCTTTTTATAATCATGGTGAGGGTGAACATAACGTTTCGCTCGCTACCCAGGACTGGTTTGTCACTCTCGCCGACTACGAGTCTTTTTAAGAAAGTGTTAAGAGGTAATCCCAATTAATGTTGACAGTTTTAATGGCCACTTACAATGGCGCTGTAACGTTGTCAGAAACCCTCGAAGCATTTTGCCAGCTCGAAGAACCTGTGGGTGGTTGGAAGTTGGTCATTGTCGATAATGGCAGCACCGACCATACCCAGGAAATTATCCAATCCTATTGTGAACGTCTTCCTGTAACCATACTCTATGAACCCCTCAGAGGAAAAAATATCGCTCTGAATCGTGGTTTGAATAGTGTCAGCGGTGATCTGGTCGTTTTTACCGATGATGACGTTTTGCCCCAACCTGGTTGGTTAGTGCAAATACGTGCTGCCGTTGAAGCGCATCCTGAAATTTCTGTCTTTGGTGGTGCGATTTTGCCAAAATGGTCGGTTCCCCCTGAGGATTGGCTGCAGGATTTGGAATGGCCCTACATGGGGGGATCATTTGCTTTGGTTCAACCAACGTTTACCGAGGGACCAATTGATCCAGATAACATAGTTGGCCCTAATATGGCCATCCGAAGTGAATTATTTGAAGCTGGTCATCAATTTGATGTAACGATTGGTCCGGATGGGACTGGTAGTTATCCAATGGGAAGTGAAACCGAGTTTGTCACTCGAATGGCTAAACAGGGTTACAAACTATGGCACTGCAAGCAGGCCGTGGTTTATCATATCATTCGGCCCCATCAAATGCACCGGGCATGGATACTGGCCAGGGCGGTTCGCTTTGGCCGCGGTATGTATCGGAAATGGGCCAAACATGCTCTCAATTCGCCGCCGTGGGTTAAAATCCCTTGCTATATTGCCCGTCAGGTTATCATTTTGGCCCAACTTTTTCGACAAGCCGTCCGTCTTATGATTGCCAGCAAAAGCAATGATCCCGACAAACTATTCAGGCAACAGTGGTGGTGGAATTACTACCTGGGCAAGGCGCTTGAAAGTCGGGCTATTGGGCTCAAACGGTAATCGGTTACCAGTTAAAGATTCTAACCAATTTCATAGTTATTCTCCACGAGATTCATATCTATTAGCGTTAAGTTGTTCATTGATGATAGCCGCTATATTTTGAATGTTGTAGGAGATAACCATGACCAGAGTCCGTGTCGGCGTGATTGGCGTGGGAATGATGGGGGAACGCCATTGCCGGGTGTATTCGAGTTTGCGTAACGTAGATTTTATTGGGGTGGCCGACCTGGACCCCGATCGGGGCCGGACCGTTGCGGCCAATTACGAGGCAGAATATTTTGCCGACTACCGCGAACTGTTAGAAAAGGTAGACGCAGTTAGTATTGCCACCACCACCCAAACTCACTTTTGTTTGGCTATGGATGTGTTGGCCCATAATGTTCATGTGCTGGTGGAAAAACCGTTAGCCGAAACATTGGAACAGGGCCAACAGTTGGTAGCTGAGGCCGGGCAACGTAACAGGATATTGCAGGTAGGCCACATTGAGCGATTTAATCCGGCCTATATCGAGCTCAAACACGTCATTGAGGGGAAACGCCTGATTGCGATCAATGTGCAACGCCTCAGCTCTTTTGACGCCAGCAATACCGACGTGGATGTCATTCGGGATTTAATGATTCATGATCTCGATTTGGTGTCTGATTTGTTAGGTCACGATTATGAAGGTTTAACGGCCTGGGGACGATCCATTTCTACCGATGCTACCGATCATGCAGTGGCTAATTTGTCCTTCAAGAATGGGCCGATTGTGACCTTAACTGCCTCGCGCATCACGGAGCAAAAAATCCGCTCCATGGAGGTTATTTCCGAAGGCACCTATGTTGAAGCCGACCTGTTGGGCAAAACCGTAATGATGCACCGCCGCACTTTTCCCCAGTACGTTGACAACCAGGCGGGTAAATATCGTCAGGAAAGTGTGATTGAGTGTATTCACGTGCCGATGGTTGAGCCGTTATTGTTGGAACTGCGTCACTTTGTGGATTGTGTCTGTACCGGCGCCCCCACCAGTGTGCCGGGGAGTGATGGGTTATACGCCCTGCAACTGGCCTATCGCGTAGCCGAGCAAGTCAATCGACGGAATGGATGTGATTGATGACCGAAGTGCGTCATGTCAGCATCCATCCCACTGCCGATGTGTCGCCCAGGGCAGACATCGGTTCAGGTACCCGCATCTGGCATCAGGCCCAGATACGCGAAGGTGTGCGCCTGGGTCAAAATTGCATTGTGGGCAAAGGAGTCTACCTTGATTTTGATGTTGAAATTGGCGACAACGTCAAAATCCAAAATTATGTCTCGGTTTATCACGGGGCCACGCTTGAAGATGGGGTGTTCCTTGGTCCCTATGTCTGTTTGACCAACGACAAACTACCTCGCGCCATTACTCCTGAGGGCCAGCTTAAGAGCGATGCGGAATGGGAGGTCGGAAAAATAATCATCAAATACGGCGCGGCGATTGGCGCCCGGGCCGTTGTTTTGCCCGATGTCACCATTGGCCGGTTTGCTTTGGTCGGGGCCGGGTCTGTCGTAACCAGGGATGTGCCCGACCACGGTTTGGTGGTGGGTAATCCGGCCCGCCTGGTGGGTTATGTTTGCAAGTGTGGCCGTCGTTTGCAGAAAAACGCCCTTCAGCAGTGGTCTTGTGAGATATGTGAAGAAGTATATACCTTGTCTGATCTATAGGTTCTCCTTCAAAATTCCCCGTTGCCTGTTCTAAAACGTTCAATCGCCACAAAACCAATCACACACACCAACATCAGCAGCGTGCTCATTGCCAACGCCTGGCCGTAATTGAGCAGGCCCGGCTGGCTGAAAAAGCGAAAGATGGCTGTAGGCATGGTGGGTGTATCGGGCCGCGCGATGAAAACGGTGGCCCCAAACTCGCCCATACTGATGGTAAAAGCAAACACGGCCCCCACCAGTAAAGCCCGGCTGGCGATGGGCAGGTCAATCTCGCGCCAGGTCTGGATCGGCGAAGCTCCCAGCGTGGCCGCGGCTTCGCGCAAAGTGGGCTGAATACTGCGCAAGGCCGGCAGAAGACTGCGAGCCACAAAGGGGAGGGCGACCAGGGTGTGCGCAATTACAATGAGGAGGGGAGACGTACGCAGGTTGAGGGGGGGCTGGTTCATGGTAATAATATAACCAAAGCCCAGGGTAACGGCAGACGTGGCCAGGGGCAGCATAAAAATAGCATCTAAATTTGAGCCTCTCTTGACTTTGCCCCGGCCCAGCGCAACGGTCACCATCAAACCAAGCAAAACCGCCAGAATGACGGTGCCCCCGGCAAAGGTTAGCGAATTGGTAATGGCTTCGCTGGGCGGAACAAAGAAAAGGTCTCGATTTTGGGGGGTGTTAGCTACCAGGGCCTGATAAGCGACGAGTGAGGGTTGTCCGGTGATGGTGAGGGAACGAAGCGCCAAAACAATCAGCGGGGTCCCCAAGAGCATAACCATCACCCCCACATTACCCCACACCAGCAGTTGCTCTCGCCAATTTTCAGGCGCGTGTTGAATAGATTTCCGAGATTGCAAATCAAGCGGTCTACTGGCGTGAGCCTGCAACCGGGTGAAGGTCGTCATCAGCGCAAAAATAAAAACAATCTGAATCAACGACAGGATTGCCGCAACCGGCAGGTTGAATAGGTAGACGGCTTGCTGATAAATTTCAACTTCCAGGGTGGCAAAACGCGGTCCCCCCAAAATCAGAATGACCCCAAAACTGGTGAAGCAGAAAATAAAAACCAGTAACGCCGCCGCCCCTATGGCTGGGGCCAGTAACGGAAATGTGATTTGCCAAAAGGCGTGCCAGGAACTTGCCCCCAGCATTTTTCCGGCTTCGCCAAGTTTAGGGTCGAGATTGGCCCAGAATCCCCCCACCAGGCGTAAAACAATGGTGTAATTGTAAAAAATGTGCGCCAGCAGGATGATCCAGATGGTGTGTTGCAGTTGAAGAGGTGGTGTGTCCACCTGGAACAGGGTCATCAACCACTGGTTGAGCGCGCCGCGTGGCCCGAGCAGCGCGGTAAAGGCATTGGCTACCACAATGGTTGGTAAAACAAAGGGGATGGTGGTGAGGGCCTGTAACAGACTTTTGCCGGGAAAGTGGTAACGCGCAAAAATATAAGCTGCTGGCCACGCTGCCGCCAGGGTGAGGAGGGTAGAAAGTGTCGCTTGCCAGGTTGTAAACCAGAGAGTTTTGGCAAGATAGGGGGTGGCGGCCAGCTTCCTCAGAGCCGTCAGATCGAGCCAGCCGTCTGGGGCAAAACTGAGCTTGAAAATGGAGAGAAGCGGGTAGAAGTAGAACAGAAGTAAAAAGGTAAAAGGAATCAGGTAACAGGTGGCCGGTACTAGGGCCGAACGCAAGGCATCAAACATTGAACGCTGCCGACCCGGCGTAAAACGTTTAGCGTCCAGGGCGTCCGCTAAAGTATCGAGCGTGCTTTTGAATTTATGATAAAAATCAGAGGTTTGCAATCCAAAAATCATTGTTGGGGGTTATTCAATAACGCCAGCGCTATCTTGCGCACACTTGGGCTGGAGCCGCAATATACGCAGATCCTTTTTAAAATACTCATCGCAGCACCGTTGCCGTCCAGGCGTTGAGCCACTCCTCCCGGTTGCCGGCAATCTCTTCAGGGGAAAGCGTGGCGGGTCGAGTTGGAAGATCGGTGTATTTGACAAACACCTCGGGTAACTCAGCTTGTTGATTGGCCGGGAAAACAAACATATTCAACGGAATGTCCTCCTGAAATTCCCGGCTGAGCAAAAAGTCAACCAGTTTTTCGGCCTGTTCTCGTTTTTCTGTACCCGCCAGGATGCCGACAAACTCGATCTGGCGAAAACAGCTTTCGTCGCCGACGACTGAGCCGGTAGGCGCTTCCGCCAACGGTTGTTCGGCAAAAAATACCTCAGCCGCGGGGCTGCTGGCATAGCTGACCACCAGCGGACGGTCGCCATCGTAGCGACTGAACTGGCCGTAATAGGCCTCTTCCCAACCGGCAGTAACCGCCACATCCTGAGCAACCATTTGTCGCCAGAAATCCAGGTAGCCTGGTTGGCCAAAGTGAGTTACCGTGGCCAATAAAAAGGCCAACCCGGGCGAAGAGGTGGCCGGGTTTTCAACCACGGTCAAACCTTTGTATTCTTCTTTGAGTAAGTCCTCAAGATTGGTCGGCGGAGCCAACCCCTTTTCTTCAAACCAAGCCTTGTCGTAATTCAGGCAGACATCGCCGAAATCAACCGGCAGGAGGCGATTCTCCGGGTCCAATTTTAAGTCGTCGGGAATGTCGGCCAGCAACGGCGAGTTGTACGGTTCAAAAATATTGTTTTCAATTGCCCGGCTGAAGAAGGTGTTGTCAACTCCAAAAAACACGTCGGCCAATGGGTTTTCTTTGGAGAGAATGGCCTGATTGAGCGCCGAGCCGGTATCGCCAGCCCGCAGAAATTCAATTCTGACGTTGTGGGCTGTTTCAAAGGCCTCGATGACATCCTCGCTGGCGTTGAAACTATCGTGGCTCATTAAGGTGATGGTGACCGGTCCGGCCGGAGTGGAGGTTGGTTGGGGGGTGTTTGGGGGGGCTGTGGTGGGCGTTTCGCCCGGGGGGATGTCGCTGGGTTCAATCGTTGGAGCTTTGGTCGCCGTCGCCCCGCAGGCGGTAAGGGTAACAATGATGAATAAAAAAAATATTCTTTTGATTTGATTGATATGGTTCATTTTTTACCTCCATTCTTTTCAAAGTAGCAACGTACCAGCGTGACAGGGCAGGAAGTGCAAATGTGGCGGTTATCCTGCTACCCTGTTATCTGCTATCTTGCTCAAAATGCACTACCAAAACCAATCCCTCACCAACGCGCAAATCTGCCTGTTCGGCGGCAAGCGTGTTGCTGATGGTCAACGTGCTGCCCAGGGAAAGGACGGCGTCAGCCAGGGGCCACTCAACCCCGGTCAGGCTAACCTGGTTCACGGTGGGGGTCAGGGGGATGAGTGAGAGCGTATCGCCAGAGCGCCCCCGAATGGTAATTGACTGGTTGGAACGGAGTAATGTGGCCCAGTAAGGGCCGTCGGCCAGGGCCAGTCGAACTGAAGCAAATTCGGGCCGAGTCAGCAGAAGAATGTTGGCCAACATTTGGTCGAGTCGCCCCCCCAGGGCAGTTAGTAGCAGGATTTCGTCGGGTTCTTGGGTAATGGCCAGTTGCAGGGCTAATTCCAAATCGGTTTGATCCTTACGCGCCGGATGGTGATGAATCTTAACCCTGCCAATTTGCATTTCGGCGACAACTTCCG
Organism: Anaerolineae bacterium; assembly: GCA_016926805.1. Taxonomy (GTDB): domain Bacteria; phylum Chloroflexota; class Anaerolineae; order 4572-78; family J111; genus JAFGNV01. The sequence goes on along the minus strand of JAFGNV010000129.1, from coordinate 17,828 downwards.
GTGACACGGAGTCAAGATCACCAATAATGGCTTCAGGAGTTAAGCCCAGGTCCAGCGCGTGCCGGGTGCCGCCGTTGGCGCAGAAAATGCGATCGGTGGACCGTAGACGGATGCGGGTCAATTCTGGCCGGTTCAATATGCCATTGGCAAAAATAACTATACGCGACATGTTGCCCCCAACAAAAAACCACCCTGGCGGAGGGTGGTTTGCTTTTGGGCTTACTTTCCTTCTCCCTCCGCCGGTATTATCCGGATCAGGTTAATCGGTTAGTCCCACAGCCGGGCAAGGGATCTCTCAGCCTGGTTTGTCCAAGCTCCCGAGAAGAAGCGATATTTTTGTTTAGTTATTATTAAATGTAAAATACCACACATTGCTCCAAAATCCAAATTTCTCCGACCGAAAAAGGAAGAATCCATGTCCCAACCGGGCACTGCAACTAACCCTCTCCGCGTGGCTATCATCGGCGCCGGGCCAACCGGATTTTATACGGCAGAGCACTTTTTTAAGCAACAGGGTCTGGCTGTGGCCGTGGATATGTTTGAGTGTTTACCCACTCCTTTTGGTTTGGTGCGCGGTGGCGTAGCGCCAGATCATCAGAAGATCAAGTCGGTCACGCAGGTATTCGATAGGATTGCCGCCCACCCCAACTTTCGTTTTTATGGTTACGTTGAATTTGGCCGCGATGTGGCTCTGGCGGATTTGCAGACCTATTATCATCAAATTGTCTTCACCACTGGCGCTCAAACCGACCGCAGTCTCGGCATCCCGGGCGAGGGTTTACGTGGTAGTCACGCGGCCACCGAATTTGTGGCCTGGTATAATGGCCATCCTGATTATCGTGAGTGCCAGTTTGACCTCTCCCAGGAGCGGGTGGCGGTGATTGGGGTGGGTAACGTGGCCGTGGATGTGGCTCGCATCCTGTGCCATACCCCGGAGGAGCTGGCCCAGACGGATATAGCCGATTACGCTCTGGAGGCCCTGAGTCAAAGCCGGGTGAAAGAGGTGACTATTTTGGGCCGGCGCGGTCCGGCCCAGGCGGCTTTTACCAACCCCGAAATCAAAGAACTGGGCGAGTTATCGGCTGCCGAGATCACCGTGTTGCCGGAAGAGATAAAACTTGACCCGTTGAGCCAGGCAACGCTGGTTCAGAGCAACGACCGGGCCACGCTGAAAAAGATCGAGATTTTACAGGCGTATACCAATCGCCAACCAAATGGCAAGTCGCGCCGTCTCACCGTACGATTCCTGGTGTCGCCGGTTGAACTCATCGGCAATGAGGCGGGCCAGGTGGTGGCTATGCGGCTGGTGAAAAATGAGCTTTATGTCACCGGCAGAGGAGATTTGCGTTCCAGAGCCACGGACAAATTTGAGGAGTTGCCGGTGGGTCTGGTCTTCCGGTCGGTGGGGTATTGCGGCGTACCCCTGCCGGGAGTGCCTTTTGACGAAAAGTGGGGGATCATTCCCAATGAGCGAGGACGGGTGATAAACCCGGCCTCGCGGCAACCGGTGGTGGGACTATATGCCGCCGGTTGGATCAAACGAGGGCCCAGCGGCATTATTGGCACCAACAAACCTGACGCCCTGGAAACGATAAATTGTATGCTGGAAGACCTGGTTCATGGGCGTGTGTTGACCCCCTCCCGGCCCGATGTCACTGCCGCCGAGGCGTTTGTGCATCGGCGTCAACCCAATTATTTCTCTTACCAGGATTGGCGGCGGCTGGATGAACTTGAGGTAGCTCGGGGCCAGGCGGTTGGTCGGCCACGGGTTAAGTTTACAAAAGTGGAGGACATGTTGGTAGCGTTGGGTCGCCGGGAAAGCGCTCGATGAAACAAACTTGTCTTCCTCCCACGGCGCTCCCTGGCTGACGCCAATGCCAAAGCGGGTAACTCTCCAATAGTCTCCCCCTCTCTGGGAAAATGAAATAATGGCCTGAGAAGTCAGAATATGTTATACTTTAATAGTCAGGGGCCGAGTCTCAACAGACTTGTAAAAGAAGTAAAGTATATACATGTCTGAACTATTGCAAACCATTGCTGCCTACGTTCCATTGCGTATCGTCCGCACTGTGCTGGCCGAACCTCTGCCCGTTCCTCCGTCTGAGGCAGTGGTTGAGCGTTTTCCGGCGGCGGTCCTTTTTGCTGATATTTCTGGTTTTACCCCGCTTACCGAGGCCTTGGGCCAGAAGGGGGCAGAGGGGCCTGAGGAATTGATCCGCCTGCTCAATCGCTATTTCAGTTGGATGATTGCCTTTATCGAGGTGGAAGGTGGGGATGTGGTCAAATTTGGCGGTGATGCGCTGATTGCTGTATTTCCCGCCCTGGATGAGAATTTGGGGATAGCCACCCGCCGGGCGAGGCAGGCCGCCGAGTCCATGCAGTCAGCGATGGATGAGTTCAGCGTAATGGAGAGCAGTGTTGGCCTGGTTTCGCTGGCTATGAGGATAGCCATTGGGGCGGGTGAAATCTTGGCTACCCAAATCGGCGGCCTTCACGACCGTTGGGAGTATATTATTGCTGGTGATCCTCTTTACCAGGTGGCTCAGGCCGAACCCCAGGCCCAACGGGGCGAGATTGTACTCAGCCCGCAGGCAGCGAGCATTATATTTCCTGACCCCGTTCCCTCCCGTCCTTTGTCCCCGTTAGATTGGGCATCGGTGCGAGACCCTGATGGCGTTGAGACCACCCTGCGTTGTTATGTTCCCAAACCTGTTCTGGGTTGGCTGGATCAAGGCTTGCATAGCTGGCTGGCAACTCTGCGCCCCATGAGCGTGCTTTTTGTGGGGGTTAATGGTCTCAACTATGAGCAAGCCAATGCCATTCAAAAATTGCATGCTTTTGTACGGGGGGTACAGGCAGTCATTCAACATTACCAGGGTAGCCTGCCCCGGCTGACCGTGGATGACAAGGGAACGGTCTTTCTTATTTTGTTTGGCGCGCCGCCTGATGCGCATGAAGATGACCCGGAACGGGCTTTACGTTGCGCTCTGGATTTGCAGACTTTGGCCGGGGAGCATGGCCTGGAGTTGGCCATTGGCGTTACCACTGGCCGGGTCTTTGCCGGGCCGGTAGGGAGCGACACTCGCCGTGAGTACACGGTGATGGGGGATACAGTTAACCTGGCCGTTCGCCTGATGACGATAGCCGGGCCGGGGCAGGTGTCTTGTAATTACGATACCTACCGTAGCACCCTGCGGCAGATGGATTTTGATGTTCTTCCCCCCGTTCAGGTCAAAGGCAAGATCGAACCCGTTCGGATTTATCGCCCGCTTAATGGTCGTCGGGTGATTCACCCTATCTCCTGGGGAGGGTCAGGCCAGTTTTCGTCATCCTTTCAACCATTGGTAGGGCGCCAGGCCGAAATGGACATCCTGGCGGCCAGCCTGGAACGGGTGCAGGCCGGTTATAGTCGGATGGTGATGATTGAGGGGGAGGCTGGTATTGGTAAGTCACAATTACTGGAAGCTGCCATCCAATTGATGTTGGCCCGTGGTTTCACGCCTCTGATCGGGCGGGGACGCAGTATAGAGCAAGCTGCTCCTTATCATGCTTGGCGGGGTGTCTTTGAGACATTGCTCGGTTTGGTTACCACGGATAATGTTTCTGGTACCCTGGCAGAGGTGGCTGAGCAGTCGGCGCGACATGCTCAGACCCAGAAGTGGATCACCCAAACAACGCCTCAATTCATCGACTATATCCCTTTGTTAAATGATGTCTTGCATTTGGGGATACCGGAAAACAGGTTGACCGCCTCCCTGACGACTACCTCACGGCATGAAAAGTTGGTTTTGTTACTGGCGGGGTTATTGCGGGCTTGGCGGGGGAATAAATCGTTGGTTCTTATTCTGGAAGATGCGCATTGGCTTGATGTGGCTTCTCTGGAACTGGCGGCTGAAGTGATACGCCGACTGAATAGAGAATCTGTCCCTTTTCTTTTTATTATTGCCATGCGTCCCCTGGAAGGTAGTACCATGCGGGTTGGGCCGTTCATGCTACTGGGCATGGCCGAAACCGAGCATTTGCGTTTAGATGCCCTCTCCCCGGAGGATGCATTAAATGTGGCCGCGGCGAGATTGGGCCTAACCGGCAACGAATTGCCCGAGGCAGTGGCCGAACTGGTGCGGAGACGGTCCGGTGGCAATCCTTTTTTCTCTGAGGAATTGATTCAGACTCTGCGTGATGATGGCTTTATCACCCTCAAAACCACACCTGCTGTCGATGGCTCAGGCGGCAGGGTTTGCTGCCTGGTCAGCGGTGACTTTGACCGGGCTGAACAAATCCTGCCCGTTGTTGTCCAAAGCACCATTCTTTCGCGGATCGACCAGTTACCGCCCGAAGAGCAGTTAATGCTTAAGGTGGCGGCGGTTATTGGTCATACCTTTGCCTACATCACCTTACGTGAAACGTTGCTCCAACATTTGGAGATTGATGAAAGTTCATTAAAAGCCTTGCTTTATGATCTGGTTTATCTGGATTTGCTGCAAGAAGTGAGTCCTGAGCCAGATTTGGCCTTTAGCTTTAAAAACATTGTCATTCAAGAAGTGACCTATCAATCAATGCTGTTTGACCGGCGCCGCCAACTGCACCGAACCGTGGCCCATTGGTACGAGCATATCTATGGCGAAACATCCGCCAGCGGCGATGTCCCCCCCGAACCACTCCCTGCCAATGGGGCGGCCTTTATGGCCGGGTTTGAGTTGCGCTCCACCCCATTTCTATCTGGCTCTACCGACCCTCTGGCTCCCTATTATCCGTTGCTGGTATATCACTGGCATCAGGCTGAAGATGAAGAACGGGAAAGACATTATGCCGCTCTGCTGGGCGAGCAAGCTGTAGCTCAATTTGCCAATGCCGAAGCCCTGGGATACCTCAATCGCGCCCTGGACCTGACTCCGCAAACCGATTTGGAAGAACGTTATCGGCTTCTACTGGCCCGCGAAACCGTGTATCACCGGCGTGGTGAACGTGCCGGACAGGCCCAAGACCTGGTCGCGTTGGCTAACCTGGCCGAGAAGATGGAAGATACCAGGCGTAAGGCGGAAATCACCTGGCGACAGGCCCGCTATGCTGAGGCAACCGGAGATTATCCAGCCGCCTTAATTGCCGCCCAACAAACAATTGAACTGGCCCAACAGGCTCAGGATACTATCAACCAGAGCAATGGTTATCTTGTCTGGGGTAGGATTCTTTGCCGTCAGGGTAGCTTTGAAGCCGCCACAGAGATGCTTATGCAGGCTGTGACGCTGGCTCAGGCCGGTCATCATCGCCAGAACGAGGCAAGTAGCCTGAGCAACTTGGGGCTGGTTTCCATTTTTCTGGGTGATTATTCAACGGCTCAAACCTATTGCCAGGAGGCCCTGGCTATTTGCCGTGACAGAAAACAACGCGATCACCGGAGTTGTTGCCCCACGGAAGCCGGGGTGTTCAATACATTGGGTCTTATCCAATATTATTGGGAGGATTATCAAACAGCCCGAGACTACTTTGAACAGGCAATACACCTCTATTGCTCTACCGGTAACATGCGGGATGAGCTAAACGCTTTCTACCATATCGGCCTGATTTACTTGCGTTTGGGCGAGTACGAGATCGCCCGGGACTACTTTGAACAGGTGCTGGATGCGGGTCGCGAAGTTTGTGATCGTGAGCTTGTGGCCGGTGGGCTGGGCAATCTGGGGGTTATTTCTGGTTATTTGGGTGATTACGATACTGCCCGGAGTTACCTGGCCCACTCGCTGGAGATTTGGGAAGAGCTTGGTTCTAAAGTTGGCCAGGCCGACTCACTGGGCAAGTTTGGCCTCATTTATCATGGCCGGGGTGACCATAGAACAACCCGCAGATATTGCGAGTTGGCATTGGCTATCCAACAAAAAATCGGCAATAAAACTGGCGAGTGCCGCAGCCTTATCTATTTGGGACATGCCCAGGCAGGATTGAGGCGACTGGAGATTGCCACGACAACCTATACTCAGGCCATGCAGTTATGCCGGGAAATGGGCCGATGTGCGTTAGCCATTGATGCCCTGGCCGGCCTGGCCCATGTAGCCTTGCTTCAGGGCAACTTGAGATTGGCCACAACCTATATTGAGGAAATCCATAGCTGGCTGGAGGTCAATGGTACGGCCGGGGTTGATAACTTGCTTCAGGTTTACTTGACCATGTATCGGGTATTGGCGGCAGTTGGGATCGATAAACCGGCTGCTCTTGAGCAGGCCCAAACTATTTTGGATGTAGCTTATACCACCTTGCAGCAACGGGCGGCGCGTCTCAGCAATAAGGTGTTGCAACGTAAATTTCTGGAAGCGGTTAAAACCAACCGAGAAATTGGATTGACCTGGCAGGAAAGTAGATGATGGATCGAGAAACGGTTCTTCAGATAATCGAAGCTGCCCACAACAGGGGCGAAATGCCCAATCTACGTGGGGCTGATTTGCGCCAAACCGATTTGGGTGGCGTCAATCTGCGTCGAGTTTATCTCAGCCAGGCGAACCTGGCCAATACCGACCTGTGGCAATCAGACCTGAGTTGGGCCTACTTGCGTGAGGCTGATTTAAGCGGGGCTAACTTGGGCCGGGCCAATCTCAGCGGCGCCAATTTATTCAGGGCTAATCTTGGTGGGGCCAACCTGGTTGGGGCAGATTTGCGCCGGGCCAATCTGCGGGGGGCGGATTTGAGTTACGCCAACCTGAGCCGGGCCAATTTGCGGGGAGCCAATCTGTTTAGGGCCAATTTGCACGGCGCTAATCTGACCGAGACCTCCTTGATTGGGGCCAACCCCAGCGGAGCCAACTTGAGCGAAGCCAATCTGACCGAGGCCAATATCACCAGCGAACAACTCAGTATTGCCGGTAAACTCAATCAAACCATCATGCCTGACGGTACCAAACATGATTAAGCTCTTGGGACTTTTTACTCTATTGTCATCCTCGCCATAATCTGTTAAAGTGTACATAGTAAATTTGGAAAGAATGCGTTATGGTTGCTCAAACGTTAACTCCTCAAGAACTTGATCGCCTGATTGATACCCAACCCCTCTCAACTGGATTGCCAGTCAGACTGGACTCCCCGTTTCTCCGTCAGTTGGCAACGGCTGGTCGAGACGTGTTAGACGAGTTGATAACCGAACAGCAATACCAGCAAGGCGAGGTGATTTTGCAAGAGGGCGAGATTGGACAGGCCATGTACATTATCTGGTCGGGCCGGGTAGCCGTGGTTAAAGGTAATCTGGCCTCGCCCATTGTGCTGGGGTATCGAGGCCCTGGCGAAATCATCGGTGAGATGGCTCTGCTTGAAGACGAGCCCCGCTCTGCCTCGATCATTGCCCTGGAAAATATGCGTCTGCTCCGCATTAGCCGGGAAGATTTTTCTCAGTTGCTGAGCCGTAACCCGTCGGTGGGGATGGGTATTTTAGGCACGTTGAGCGCCCGTTTACGCGCCGCCGATGATGCCCGTGGGGCCGGGTTGCGGGCTGAGGACCGGCTTAGCCAGCAAGTCTCCGAACTGCAATCGGAAAAGCAGCAATTGTTAGAACTTCAACAACTGCGCCAGGAAACCACCGACCTGATTGTCCACGATCTGCGCCATCCTATTTCCAGCCTGTTTGGCATTATCAAGCTCCTGGAAATGGTGTTACCGGCAGAGGCGTTGGCAGCCAACCAATCGCTGCTGAATCTGGCCAATTCCACCTGCGAACACATGCAACTCCTGGTCGACTCGCTGCTCGACATTGCCCGGATGGAGTCCGGTGAAGTGGATTTGTATTTGGAGGAGCTAGATTTAAAACGTCTCATTCAGGAAGCGGTAAACCGGCCGGTCACGCCAACCCAAGAGAATGTCTCGCTGCGTGCAACGCTTCCCCCGGATCTGCCGCCGGTGGTGGCTGACGAGGAGAAGATTCACCGGGTTTTGGCCAATTTGATAGGAAATGCCGTTAAATATACCCCCGCCGGAGGAAAAATTGTGGTTGCCGCCAGGCGGAGAAAAGAGCAGGTACGGGTGAGTGTCACCGATACGGGACCGGGCATCCCGCCTGAGGACCGGGAACGGATTTTTGAGCGGTTTGCCCAGGTTTCCGAAGACAATGCCAGAGGCAGAGGGTTTGGTCTTGGTCTGGCTTTTTGTCGGCTGGCCGTGGAGGCTCACGGCGGTAAAATTTGGGTCGAGCCAGGCGAAGGTTCTCGTGGCAGCCGGTTTATTTTTACCTTACCCTTGAATGCGGCAGAAAACTGAAGCAAGACCTGATTATATAAATCTCAACGCCCGGCTGGCCAGGCCGGGCGTTTTTGTTTTTAACTTCAATTACTTGCTCTGACCTTTTCATTGGCGGGCACTTCTACTACCAATTCCTCTTTTCGGATAAACATCAACCCCTCATCTTCGTTGTAGTCAACAATCACCGTATCGCCAGATTTGAATTCACCGCGCAGGAGTTTGACCGACAGCGGGGATTCGACCTGCTTTTGCAGGGTGCGGCGCAGCGGGCGGGCGCCAAAGGCCGGGTCGTAACCTTGGTCGGCCAGCCAGACGCGGGCGGGGTCGGTCAGTTCAATGGTGATACCGTGCTCGCCCAATCGCCCGGCAATTTCCTTCATCTGCAAATCGACAATTTGGGTAACCTGTTCCTTGGTTAAAGTATGGAAGATAATGATTTCGTCGATCCGGTTCAGGAACTCGGGGCGGAAGTGCTGGCGTAGGGCATCCTGGATGTCACCCTTGAGCCGGGCGTCGTCAAAGGTGCCCTGGTCGCCGGTTTGGCGAAAGCCCAAGGTGCCGCCTTTGGCCCCAAAGGCCGTGCCCACGTTACTGGTCATAATTACCACGGTGTTGGTAAAATCAACGTTATGGCCGTGACCGTCGGTCAGACGACCCTCTTCCAAAATTTGCAACAGCGCATTCCACACATCGGGATGGGCCTTTTCAATTTCGTCAAACAACACCACCTGGTAGGGCCGGCGTCGCACCGATTCGGTCAATTGGCCGCCCTCGTCGTAACCCACGTAGCCCGGCGGCGCCCCAAAGAGGCGGCTGACGGTGTGACCCTCGCGGTACTCGCTCATATCAATGCGTAACAGTGCATCTTCGTCGTCAAAGAGAAACCAGGCCAGGGCCTTGGCCAACTCGGTTTTGCCCACGCCAGAACTCCCCAGAAAGAGAAAACTGCCGCTGGGGCGGCGCGGGTCTTTTAAACCGGAGCGCGCCCGGCGAATGGCGTCGCTAATGGCGTTGATGGCCTCATCCTGACCAATAATGCGCTCGTGCAACGCCTCCTCCATTCGCAGCAGCTTCTCGGCTTCGGTTTGGAGCATATCGGTTAAGGGAATGCCGGTCCAACTTGAGACCACTTCGGCAATATCCTTCACGTCGACCACTTCATCCAGGTTCTTCTCTTGCCGCCAGGTTTCGTATTCTTGCTCAAACTCCTCTTCCAGACGCAGTCGCTCTGCTTTGATTTCGGCCGCGTGTTCCCATTCCTGCTTATTTCCGGCTTCATTCTCTTCGCCTTGCAACTTGTTGAGTTTTTTCTTTTTACTCTTCAGGTCGTCCGGCATCGAGTAGATGGCGATGCGCAGCTTGCTGGCCGCCTCGTCAATCAGGTCGATGGCCTTGTCGGGCAAATGCCGGTCCGACACGTAACGATGCGACAGACGTGCGGCCGCCTTCAGAGACTCGTCGGTGTAGGTGATATTGTGATGTTCTTCATATCGATGTTTGAGACCCCGCAGCATCTCAATGGTCTCTTCCACGGTTGGCTCCTCGACAAACACGGGCGCAAAGCGACGCTCCAGGGCCGGGTCTTTTTCAATGTACTTGCGGAACTCGTCCAGCGTGGTGGCGCCAATGCAGCGCAATTCGCCCCGAGACAGCGGCGGCTTCATCATATTGCTGGCGTCAACCGCGCCCTGGGCCGCGCCGGCCCCCACCACGGTGTGCAACTCGTCGATAAAGAGGATGATTTCGCCCCCGGCCTTCTGGATTTCCTCCAGGGCATTTTTGAGGCGTTCTTCAAATTCGCCTCTAAACCGCGAGCCGGCAATCATCGCGCCGAGGTCCAGACTGACTACTTTTTTGCTCATCAAAATTTCGGGCACATCGTCGTCGGCAATTTTTTGAGCCAGTCCCTCAACAATAGCGGTTTTACCTACTCCCGCCTCGCCGATGAGCACCGGATTGTTTTTGGTCCGCCGTGAGAGTACCTGGATGAGCCGCAGAATCTCATTATCGCGGCCAATCACCGGGTCCAGTTTGTCTTCCAGGGCCATCGCCGTCAAGTCGCGACTGTATTTTTCCAGGGTGCGATAACGCTTTTCGGCTTGTGGCGTGGTGACCTTTTGCCCACCACGGAGTTCTTCGATGACATCAGCAATTCTGGCTTTGTTTATTCCCACTTCCTGCAAAATCCGGGCGCTGGGTGTATTCTTTTCCTCACAAATAGCCAGCAAGAGATGCTCGGTGGCAATGTACTCATCCTGCATATTCTTGGCTTCTTCTTGCGCTCTATCCAGCACTCGTTTCAGGCGAGGGGTGATGTAGACCTGGCCTACGGCAATATTGACCGCCCCGCCTACTTTGGGCGAGGCTGACAGAACTTTATCCAGCCGATCCATCAGCATTTCCGGTTCAATTTTCAATTTTTCAAATATCTCCGGCACCAACCCGTTTGGTTGCTCCAGCAGGGCCAGGAAAAAGTGCTCGGTATCGGCTTGGGTATGTTGATACCGCTGCAAAATCTCATAGGCGCGCATGGCCGCATCCTGGGCCCGCTCGGTGAATCGATCAAAACGCATCATTATGGATTTACCTCAATCAATATAGATAAAGTCATTATACCCAGTTTTTAATAGATTACTATTAGATTCGTGTTAGAGTTCTTGAATCTACTCCAAAAGATCAGCCAACTGAATCGCGGCACGGCGTTCCAAATACGCCGCCAACGCCAGGGCTGCATAATGAGACGGTGCAGCCACTCCAGGTGCATGTGTTGTACCCATTGCGGCGCGCGTTTAGTAATTCCAGCAATAAAATCAAACGAGCCGCCCACGCCGAGGCACACGGGGATTTGTAGTTGGTCAAGGTTGCGGGCAATCCATTTGTCTTGTTTAGGCGCGCCATAGGCCACCAGCAGAATGTCGGGGCGGGTGGGCAGAATACGCCGGATAATGGCTTCGTTCTCTTCGAGGGCAGGCGAACCGGCGTAATGGCCCGCTACCTGTAATCTTGGATAGCGGATTTTGAGATTGGTAATGGCTTTCTCGGCGACGCCTTCTCTCGCGCCGAGAAAATAAATGCGATAGCCTTTTTGGTGGGACAACCCGGCCAATTGCTCTACCAGGTCGGAGCCGGGGACCCGTTCCGGCAGGGGCGTTGTGGACAAAAAACGGGCCGCCATGAGCAACCCGATGCCGTCGGGCAAGGCCAGCGCCGCCTGGTTGATGATACGCCGGAATTCCGCATCGTGCTGCGCCTCAACCACAAATTCCGGGTTGACCGTGGCCAGTTGGTGCGGCTGGCCGTTGGTGATGAAGTCTTCAATCAGAGCCAGGGTGTGGGCCTGGGTCAAGGCATGGACTTTAACCCCAAGAATAGTTGCGGTGGGTGGAATGGATGGCATTATCAATAACTCACAGCGGCCTGCGCCAATATCTCCCAAACCTGTGCTGCTGCCTTTTTCCACGAAAACTTCTGAACCTGCCGATAGCCCTGTTCGACGAGCTGCTGGCGGAGGTTGGCATTGGTCACCAGTTGTAACAACCCATCGGCGATAGCCGAGGTGTGGCGCGGGTCAACCAACAAAGCTGACTCTCCGGCCACTTCTGGCAGGGATGAAATATTGCTGGTCAACACTGGCGTGCCGCAGGTCATGGCCTCCAATACCGGCAGGCCGAAGCCTTCGTATAGTGAAGGGAATACGTAAGCCAGCGCGCCTGATAACAACGCCGATTTGTCTTCATTTTCTACGTAGCCGGGAAAAACAACCCGGCCGGTTAGTCCCAATTGTTGTACCCGCTCAAAAATGGCATTATACAGCCAGCCCTTTTTCCCGGCAATCACCAATTTCAAATCTGACAAGCCCGCAAGACCAGGCAGGTTTGTGACAGTATTAAAAGCCTCTACTAACCGCACCAAATTTTTACGCGGATGGAGTGTGCCCAGGTAGAGCAGATAATCCCCGTCAATATGGTACTTGGTTTTGGTTCGAGCAATTTTCTGAAGGTCGGTGACCGGGATTAGATGTTCATCCTGGCCCAGGTAAACCACCTCAATTCGGTCGGGATCGGCGCCATAAAAGTCAATCAAATCCTGTTTGGTGGTCAGGGAGTCGGCAATGATGTGCCGGGCCATCTTTGTGTGGCGGCGGGTGGTCCAATCCAGATACCAGCGGTCAAACGGGCGATGGGTCTCGGGATAGTAGCGATAACCCAGATCGTGAACGGTGACCACCGCCGGAACAGGGCAGTATAGGGGCAAGACGTGCGCCGGCACAAACAGCACGTCTGGTGGATGCCAGCGCAATTCTGCGGCCAGGCGCAAATGGGTCCACATTCTGGGCCAGGGAATAACGCGAGTTTCCACGTGGGGTGAGTCGGGCCACTCCGGATATTGGGGCGGGTGAGGCGTGTAGAAACGCAGACGGCGTTGAGATGAAGCCAGCCCGGCCAGAGCCTTGATGAGTTCCAGCGAGTAGGTTTCGGTGCCGGTACGGTGGGCGCGGGCCGCCCGGCTGGCATCAAGGCCGATAAGCAGAGTCATCATAGGTTCCTATTTTGGTTTGCCCTATGATACTCCAAGTTTCCGAGGGTGTCACTTTTGGGGTGGTTTTGTACTTTCTGTAGACATTCAGGAAAAATTTTGGATTTTTGCCGGGTAGCGACAGGACATTGTTCTGTCGCTACCCAAAACATTATCTGGACAACTATATAACACCTGATTATTCAACGGCTTCGGCCACAAATTCAATTTCCAGCCGAACCTCATCATCAACGGTATCCACCGCTGGTGCATCGGGGATGAACAACGCAAAATCGGTATAGAGGAACGCTGTGGTTGCGGTCGCCTTGATGCGCGAGTCTGAAATGGCGGTGGCGGTAATCTCAAACGTAGTGGGGCGGGCCACATCCGTGATGGTAAGTTCACCCGCCACCTGAAAGGTGTAAGTTTCACCTATCGCCCCGGTTGTCGGCAAACCACTCAATTCCGTTGGGCTGAAGGTGATAAACTCGTAATCGTCCGTCAGCAAAATCCGATTTTTGATGGCCCGGTTCCGAAATTGATTATCTGTAGTCAGCGTGCGGGCATTCACCTGAATGACCCCCACCTGAGTCTTGGTCAGATTATCGGGATTGAGGGCAAATTGTCCGGCAATCTGGTCCGTAACCCCGACAACGGTTATGGGGGTACCTCGTAGCACTTCGTTGATATAAAAGCGGGCTTCGGATTCGGCGGGAGCGATTTCAAAAATAACCGGGGTGGTTTCATCCGGCGTTGTTGCCTCTGTTTTTGCGACTACCTCTTCTGTTGGGGCATCGGTCACTGTATTTGTTTCGGCATCAGGTTCAAACTCTGCGACAGGATCGGGGGCTGTGGCCGCGTCGCTGCCCGGCGTCCCGGTGTCTACCATCGGGTCTGTTTTTAGATCGGTTTTTATCTCAGATTCGGCCTCAGTAGTGGACGCGACTGTTTCAGTAGCAAAATTGATTTGCTCCACGGTCGGGGTGGCGTTCACCGGGAGAGGAATGGCCTCAATGGGACCGCTGGCCTCCTCAGGTGACTTCAGAAACAAGTAAGCGACTACACTCACAGCAATAATTAAAATCACGGCAATGACAGTAACTATTTTTTTGATCATTTCTATTTCTTTCGGCTTGTTCTTTCGGCTTGATTTGCCATCCTCCTCATTAAGTTTTTGCAGCATCGGTGTTTAGTTTACCCCGGCCAGATTAAAATTAACCGAGAAAAACCTGAGAAGATTATGAGAATAACGTGATTAGTCCCTTTAAAAGCGGAAAGAGGCAGCTTGATAACCGCCCCTCTCATTATTTTATGCCGTTGATTGTCAACTATTCTTTAACCCATTTTTCGATGAGACTCAGCAGGAACCACAACCCCACAATGATGGCAGCGCCGGGCAACAAACACGCCAGCCCGGCGATGGCATCCTGAAACCCCCAAATGAGGTAGATCAGCCCGGTGCCAATTCCCACCAATACAGCGACCACCAGGATGAGTAGAAATCGATCCTGTTTGTGACGGGTCTGGCGATAATTGGTAGGCTTATGGGGCATGCCATAACCTCATCATGGCCCCCAGCTCAACATCCGTTCGTTAACACCGTGGTATTGCAAACCAAGTTGAGCCTGCGCCGCCGAGTCCAGGAGCGGGTGTTGGTTACTGCCATCGGCGTTCATGACCAAGATTTCCCACTGGCCGGTACGGTCGGTGAGAAAGGCAATTTGTGTACCATCCGGCGACCATGCCGGGGCAGCGTTGTTGAACGAATGGGGTTGTTCACCCTGGAGTTGCTGTTCTACCAGGGTAATGATTGACGTTTCGGTAAGCCGTTGACGGCCACTGCCATCCGCATTCATCACGTGGACTTCCCAATGATCATTTTGCCAATAACTCACGGCGATTTTGCTACCATCCGGCGAGAATACCGGCGCGTAGTCGTTAAAATCTTCGGTAACCAGCCAACGAGTATCTTGGTTCATGTCCAGGCTCACCAATCCTTGCTCGCCGTTGTAGACCAGTTGCCACTCATTTACCGGATTCCAGGTGGGCGCATACGAGAACTTGTCACTGGCCAAATCTTGAAACTCGCCGGTTGTCGCATTAACCATTTGTAATCCCCAATAGGGACGAGGCAGCAGGATGTAACAGATTTCCATCTTCATTTTGCCATCCTCATCCACATCCCTTCTTATCTCAAAATAGTCCCCATCTTCATCGGCCATGAGGGGTTCGTTAGGGGGGCGGTCACTGCATTGGTGTTTCGGGGCAAACCGTCCACCGGTTACATAGTTGAGAGCAATCTGGCTGCCGTCGGACGACCAGGTGGGTGATTTAGGCTGGCGTACGTCGTTCAATACAACTCGCTCGCCAGTGCCGTCCACATTAATCACCCACAAACTACCCTTGCTGCCGTGGCCGTCGCTTTCCCAGCGGGTAAAGGCCACCCATTGCCCATCGGGTGAAATAGCCGGGTCCATGCCGGTGGTCAGATAACGCAGGTTGGTGCCATCGGGGTTAATTGCATAGATGGGGCCCCCGCTGGCGGTTTGGAAAACGATGGTGCCTGATTGTGAATTACCCCCTGTGAGTTGTGCCTTGTTACCAGCGGGTTCTGTTGACGTAGCTGTTGACTCCACAAATTTGGCTGTATCACCCGTCACAGAAACATCGTACGGCCGGCCGCTGACCCAACCAGACTTGCCGTCGGATAATTCCACCTGCCACCAGCCGCTGGGAGCATCGTAGCCGGTCACGCTAACCTGTTCGTCTTGCCACAGGTAATCAATCACCTCGTTGGTCATCCCGGGGCCGGTGCGCACGCTCAAGACCGGAGTAATGACAGTCAAAGTTGGGCTGTCATCACCCTGGGCTGCCGCCTTGGGCACAAAAACGGTGATGAGCATTAGCAGCAGCAACATTGCCGGCCACAGATAGCCAGTTGTCCATTTTAGTGAATTTACCAATATGTTATTCGAATTCATCTGATTCATCTCCATTACTCAACGGCCCCTTAGCGCGGCGGCCCACCACCCATCATAAAGCCACGCGGCATGCCCTCATCCTCGTCGAGGAATGAAGTTACCTGGCCTACCACCTCGTCACCGGCTTTTAGATCGGGCGATTGCACCACCATCCACTCGCCTTGCAGTTCGCCGGTTGTCACCTGGACCCGCTGTCGCTGCCCATCCCGCACCACCATCACATAATTCTCGCCCTCAAACTCCTGGACGGAGGTGGTTGGTACTAACCAGCCGGGTTCCACAGTGTCGTCAATAATGGTAGCAACGGCCGTCATGCCGGGCAATACACCCTCCAGGTTCTCCTCGTCTAACCGAATGGTAACCGGGTAGTTGACCACCCCGCTATCAGATTCGCTCACCGGCACAATCTGGCTGACCGTACCGTTAAAGGTCCGGCCCGGCAGCGCATCAAGAGAAATTTCGACCCGCTGGTCTACCCGAACTTTGGGAATGTCAACTTCGGCCACAATTACGTTCAGTTCCAATTCCGTCAAGTCGGTCAGAGTGACAGCATTGAGGGAGTCGGAGGTGACCTTTTGGCCTTCTTCAACGTCCACGGCCAACACGGTTCCGTCAATCGGCGACAGCAGTCTGGCTCGGGCCAGGTCCTCCTGGGCTTCTTCCAGGTCAAGTTGGGCTTCGGCCACGTTTATTTTTGCTGTTTGCAGTTCCGACTCGCTGGCCCCGTCGAGTAAGTCGGCCAGTTGGGCCTCGGCGCTGGCCACCTGAGCCTCGGCTGAAGCTAACTCAGCTTCGGTGGGCTGGTTGCGTAGGGTGTCCAGTTGGTGTTTGGCATCTTGGATGCTGCTCAGGGCCTCTTGCAAATCGGCCTCAGAAGCCGGTTTAGTAGCTTCTTCGTAGGCCGCTTTGGCTGCTTCGTAATCAAACGTGGCCTCCTGCAAAGCCGTGGCTTGGGCGGACGCACCGACATCACCTTTGTAAGCAACCCGGTTATAGTCATCCTGGGCGTTTTGTAAAGCCAGGGTCATTTTCTGCAATTCGACTCCTAGCTGGATTAGTTCCTCTTCACTTACGCCATCCACCAATTCCTGGTAGCGTTCTTGGGCCGCGGCCAGGGTTGCTTCGGCGGCGGCCAATTCCTCGGCACTGGGGCCGGCCTGCACTTCGGCCAGGTCTTCCCGGGCCGAGTTCAGGCTGGCCTGGGCCGAGGCAATATCAACCGGGTCGGCTGCCTCAAGCAATTCGTCTAACTGCGCCTGGGCAGAGGCCAGAGTCAACTCGGCCCGCTTGACTGCGCGCTCCAAATCAACGGTGTCCATAGCCACCAGCAGGTCGCCGATGGCAACCTCGTCGCCCACTTCCACGGGAACTTCGGTGACAATGCCGGCCACGCGCAGCATGGCCGAATATTGACTCACGACCTCGATGTTGCCGGCCGCGTCTACTTGCGCGTTGTCTGTAGCGGGCCGGATGATGGTCGTTGGCAGATCAGGCGCCTCAGGTTGAACACCTTGCGCATTGGCGCCACTTGTCATCGAGAGCAAATTGGGGCCCAAAAAGTAACCCACGCCAATTAAGACGGCAATGACCGCCAGGGAAATCCAGATCCATTTCTTTTTATTCATCGTTTTTTCTCCAAAACTAATTGTGAATTGTCAATTGTGAATTGCCGATTGTGAACGAACAAGCTCATTAAGAATTAATCATTAGCTATTCACAATTCATTATTATTCCGTTCTTAACGCTTCAATGGGGTCGAGTTGAGTGGCCCGCATGGCCGGATAGATGCCAAAGATCAGACCGGCCAACAAGCTAAAGCCCAGGGCCAAAACCAGGGAGTCCGGCTGAATGAGAACGTTAAAGGTAAATGTGGGAACTTGCCCCAACAAAGTCGCCAGGCCATAAGCCAGCCCCACCCCAATGAGACCGCCCAAAAAACAGAGCATCAGGGCTTCGACCAGAAATTGCAACAGGATGTCGCTATCGTGCGCGCCCACGGCTTTGCGCAAGCCAATCTCTCGGGTGCGTTCCGTCACTGAAACCAGCATAATGTTCATAATGCCGATGCCGCCGACCAATAAACTGATGGCCCCAATAGAGCCCAGGAAGATTGTCAGCGTC
>JAFGNV010000128.1 GCA_016926805.1 Anaerolineae bacterium | reverse complement strand
TTTTGCGCCCGAAATTGACACCCGTTCTTTAACTTCCCCCCTTCCCGCGGGAAGGGGGGACAAAGGGGGGATGGGCAAAAGTAGGGTCGTATCACTTACAATGTGACCACCACCAAATAAAGATATTCTAAAGAAAAACATACTACTCATCCGGAGATTGATGAATTCAGATAGTCTTAGGAGTATATCTTGCCCGTTTGTTCAAAGTACGTTTGTTTTGTTCCTATGGCCAGGGGGATTAATAAATGAGAATACTTGCTTTGCAGGCGAGTCCAAATAAAGAGGGCAACACTGCCACCTTGACCAAAAAGCTGTTAGACGGTTTGGTCGTAGGTGGCGGGCAGGAGATTAAAGAATTTTGGCTGAATGACCTGACCATCCGACCATGCCAGGGTTGCTTTTTATGCCGGCCGTCGGCCCGGTGTGTGTTTGAGGATGGTATGCAGCCAATTTATGCCGAACTGGAAGCCGCCGATCTGGTGATTTTTGCCACGCCCATCTACTGGTGGCACATGGCAGCCCAAATGAAACTATGCATTGATCGGCTGACTGCCCTGTTATCAGATGATGACAAGTTGACCGCCTTGGTGGGCAAACAGGTGGTGCTGGTGGTAGCCTATAACTATCGAGATTGCGCCAAAGCCACCATTGGCATGTTTGAGGAGTTTAAAGATTGGATTGATATAAAGTTAAATATTCTCGAATACTGCTCACAACAGCAACATGTTTCAACCTGCCAACCCAAGCTGGATGAAGCCTTTGTCCTTGGTCAGGCGTTGGCTGCAAGGGGTAATCATGACTAATCCTATAAACACTCTCATCAAAAATGATACCATTATGTTTGAGTATGATGTCCACGATATGCGCCGGGCGGTGGCCTGGTACAAAGACGTTCTTGGCTTTGAGGTAATTTTTGCGGGCGGCGACTGCCACACGGAATTTGCCTTGCCGGTGAAAGGCGCGCGGCTGGCCTTGAGTTGGGTTGAGCCGGACGCAAAAATTGAAAAAGCGGCGCGCTTATTCATTCGCACCCCCGATATTTACGCGGTTGAGGCGTATTTACAGGGCAAAGGGGTCAAGACCAAACCTGTGGAGAATGTAGATAACGTGGTGTTGATTTTGTGGGTTGAAGACTCCGAAGGCAACCATTTTGCTTTTGAACAGTGGCTGGCGCGGTCGTGAAGGCGATAAATACAATTGAGGGAGCAAGCTATGCTGAACTATGCTGTTTTTTTACCGAACTTTGGCCTCTATGGTGATGCCCGGACCCTGGCCCAATTAGCCCGTGACGCTGAAGCTGCCGGTTGGGACGGATTTTTTATTTGGGATCACATCGCCGCCTGGGGCAATAGAGAAATGGTTGATCCCTGGGTGGCGCTGGCGGCCATTGCCTTACAAACCGAGCGCGTGCGCCTGGGAGCGATGATCACACCCCTGGCCCGCCGCCGCCCCTGGAAAGTGGCACGGGAGACGGTGTCGGTTGATCATCTTTCGGGGGGACGTTTGACCTTGGGCGTCGGCCTGGGGGTTCACGCGGAAGAATTTGAGTACCTGGGTGAAGAAACCAAACCCAAAGCACGCGGCGCTATGCTGGACGAAGCCCTGGAGGTGTTGCAAAAATTGTGGACGGGGGAAACAATTACTCACGAGGGGCAATATTACCCCATCAAAGAGGC
Organism: Anaerolineae bacterium; assembly: GCA_016926805.1. GTDB lineage: Bacteria > Chloroflexota > Anaerolineae > 4572-78 > J111 > JAFGNV01. The sequence goes on along the minus strand of JAFGNV010000128.1, from coordinate 4,729 downwards.
TCGTTTTTTGCCCAGGCCGATCCAATCGCCCCGCATCCCGGTTTGGGTGGGCGGCGTTTGGCCCAACAAAGCCCCGCTGCGGCGGGCAGCGCGTTGGGATGGGATGTTTACCCTGTTTAATGAGGAGGGTGACGCCGAAATTGAGAGCATTAAACAAGCCGTGGCCTACGTGCAAGGCCACCGGCAGAACGATCAGCCCTTTGATGTTGTTTACGCAGGCCGACCTACGCCCGGTGATGACCCGGCACAGGCTACGGAAATTGTCAGCCTCTATGCTGAAGCAGGAATAACCTGGTGGCTGGAAAATATCACGCCCTTCAGTTTTGGTCAAACTATGGAAGAAGCATGGCCCCTGGAGGCAATGCACCAACGCATCCTGCAAGGGCCGCCAACAATTTAGAGAGAGGTTGAGTTATGATTGCCACAAGATTAAAAAAAGGCGATAAAATTGGGGTTGTTTCGCCCTCAAACCCGGTTGCCCAAGATGATCCGCAAATGAATAACGGTGTTAGATTTTTGACGGAGATGGGGTTTGAGGTGGTACTTGGCCAACACGTATTTTCAAATACGTTGGGCTACGCCGCCTTGCCCCGGGAAAAGGCCGCGGACATCAACACGATGTTTGCCGACGAGTCGGTCAAAGCCATTATCTGTTCGCAAGGTGGCTATACGGCCAACGCCTGCCTACCTTATCTCGACTGGCAGGTTATCAAATCCAACCCCAAGATATTTTTGGGCATCAGCGATATTTCGGTGCTGCTGAACGCCATTTACGCTCAAACGGGATTGGTCACGTTCCACGGCAACGACGTGATGTGGGGCTTTGGTAACGATCCCACCCCCTACGATATTCAGGAGTTTGAGGATAGGCTGATGGCGGCCAAAATTGGCCCGGTCAACGCCAATCGTGCACGGAAAACAGTCAGAAGCGGCACTGCAGAAGGGGTGCTGTTGGGTGGTAATCTTAATTGCCTCATGAAGTTGGCCGGAACCTCCTACTTTCCGGATTTTACCAATACTATTTTGTTTGTTGAAGCCATGACCATTAAACCTGAAGAATGTGACTTTATGTTCCGCCAACTCCAGCAAATAGGTGTTTTTGACCGGATGCAGGGCGTGATGGTGGGTTACATTGAAAGCCTGCAAAATGATCCTGAGGCAACTCTGCAAATGGAGGATGTTTTGCTCAACGTTACGGCTGAATATGACTTCCCTATTCTCAAGGTCAATGAGTTTGGCCACAACTGCCCCAATACCACCTTGCCGGTGGGTAGCAGGCTGAGAATGGATGCCGATGGGCAGGAAATAGAAATTTTGGAGAAGTGTATTCAATAGGTTAATTCCCCAGAATAATTCCCTTAGGCAACAGGAGCATCACCGATGGCGGATTCTTCGCCCAAACCAATTTTCCAAAAAGTTGATTGTCTTCGCCTCTATGTGGCGGACCTCGACGCCGGACTGGCGTTCTATGGTGGCCAACTGGGACACAACTTGATCTGGCGGACCGAGACAGCCGCTGGCTTACGGCTGCCGGATACAGACGCGGAAATTGTACTTCACACAACCCCCGGTGAACCGGAGATTGATTTGATGGTGGATGCGGCAGCTGCCGCCGCGTTTCGTTTTGAGAAGGCTGGCGGCAAGATCATTGAGCCGCCGTTTGACATTCAGATTGGCCGGGCGGTGGTGGTGCAAGACCCCTGGGGGAATCAACTGGTCCTTCTGGATGCCAGTAAAGGACTATTGGTCACTGATGCCGACGGCAAGGTCATTGGCAACGCCCCGGTGGGGTCGTAACTTGGTTGCGGGCTGATAGGGACAGACCCGGCTGTCTGGTTCAGGTTGACGGGGGTGAGAAGTTGCGTATAATTTGGGTAGTTGGCGCTGGCGAAGAGCTGTTGCCAGTATCGCCACACTTCTTTGGCGCGTCCCGAGGGCCATCGCTTGACAGCGAGCATTTCCGAATTCTTATGAAAATACATAAGTCTCCCAAGATATGTTTTCCTCTCAAGGAGTGTATTGAGAGGAAATCTCAAAAATTGGCTAAAATCTGACCCCCAAGATGGCCACATGCGCTTTTCGTCACTGTTCCAAGATGGGTTCATCATTTAAACACAAAGGAGGTATTATGCCATGATAATTGCGATACCTAAGGAAATTATGTCAGAGGAAAAGAGGGTGGCGGCCATACCTGAGACGGTTGAAAAACTGGTCAAAATGGGGTTTAAGGTTACCGTGGAAACAAAGGCGGGCGAAGGTATTTTTTGTGGCGATGAAGAATATACCCAAGCAGGCGCAGAAATCATCACCGATGTGGCGTCTCTGTATGCCCAGGCGGATATTATTTTAAAGGTTAAAGAACCCAGGCATAACGATAGGGTTAACAAACACGAAATTGAGATGATGAAAGGCGAAAGCATCCTTATTACTTTCTTGCACCCTGCTGCGCCTTTTAGCCACAAAAACATTAAAATGTTAAGAGACAAAGGCATTACTTCTTTTACAATGGACAGTATCCCCCGCACTTCCAAGGCCCAGAGAATGGATGCCCTGACTTCTATGAGTACGGTGACCGGCTACAAAGCTGTTCTCATTGCCGCCAATCGCCTGCCAAAATTTATCCCGATGATTGGCACGGCCATCGGCTCGATCAAACCGGCCAATTTTTTGGTCGTCGGGGTGGGGGTCGTCGGCTTGCAGGCCATAGCTACGGTTAAAAGACTCGGTGGAATTATTACCGTTGTAGATATCCGGCCCGAGGCGCGAGAGGCCGCCAGCAGCTTGGGAGCCAAAATTGGGGGTTTTGAAGCGCCGCCAGAGCTGGCTATTGGAAAATGGGGTTATGCCAGGGCCTTGCCCGCTGAATGGTTAGCCAAAGAGAGGGAGGCGTTGACCCCCCTGCTGGCGGAGAGTGACGCGGTCATCCTGAGCGCCTTGATACCGGGAGAAGTGGCGCCGATTTTGATTACGGATGAGATGGTGGCCAAGATGAAAGCCGGGTCGGTGATTGTTGATGTCTCTATTGACCAGGGCGGAAATTGCGCCATCACTGAAGCCGGCCAGGAGATTATTAAACACAACATTTTCATCAGCGGCCTGCAAAACATTCCTGGCAGAATGCCCGTGCATGCCACCTGGCTTTACGCCAATAACATTTTCAATTATGTAGAAAACCTGTTCAAAAAAGGGGTGGGAGAACTCGACTTAGAGGATGAAATCGTGCAAAACTCCCTTGTCACGCGCCACGGCAAGATTGTCCATGCCGGGACTCTGAAGGCGCTCGGTGAGGCGCAATAATGGAGGGCTAAAATATGAATGAATTGATAATTATGCTGTCGGTTTTTGTCTTTTCAGTTTTGATTGGATACCTGTTAATATCTCGAGTGCCGCCCCTGTTGCACACGCCGTTAATGTCTATGACCAATGCGATTTCAGCAGTCACCATCCTCGGCGCCCTGCTTGTCTTTGCTGCCCCAACGAGTGTTTCTGAAAATATATTGGGCGCAGCGGCGATAGTTATGGCCGCCTTTAATGTGGTGGGAGGATTTGCCATCACCGAACGAATGCTCAAGTTATTTAAAAACAAATAGAAAAGCCAATGGATACATGGTTCGAACTATTAATTGACCTGGTTATCATTTTGATATTTATGGGGGGCTTCAGACAATTCAGGTTCCCCAAAGGGGCGCGTAGAGGCAACATGACCGCCGCTTTTGCCTTGGCGTTGGCTATGGCCGTGGTCATCCTCCGGCACAAGATTCTGGAACCGGAACTGGTCATCATTGCCTTACTGTTAGGTTCCGTGCTTGGCTGGACCATCGCCATGCGCGTCAACATGATCCAAATTCCGGCGATGGTCGCCTTCCAGCATGGTGCCGGGGGAATTGCGGCTTTTTTAGTTTCCTTTGTTGAACTTGCCAGAATTGCCAACCCCGGCCTGACGGTTGACAAGGTTTCTGGCTTGCTTGGCCTGGTTATTGGTGCGGCCACTTTTAGCGGCAGCCTGATTGCCGGTGGCAAACTCGCCAATGTCATCAAACAACCGCCAATTTTATTGCCCAAACACAGCTGGTTGGTGATCGGGCTGATTATTTTGATAACGCTTTCAGGCTTTGTGACCGGCAACGCTCAGGGCCAGGCGCTCATTTACTATTTGCTGCTTTTGATAGCCCTGTCTGTTTTACTGGGACTCGTCTTTTCTATCCGCATCGGCGGCGCCGATATGCCGGTTTTGATTTCTTTTCTAAATGCAACCGCCGGACTGGCCGCGGCCTTTTGCGGGGTTATCATTCAAAATAGATTGCTTATTGCCTGCGGCGCAACGGTGGCCGCTTCCGGCTCAATTCTAACCTATGTGATGTGCCGGGCTATGAATCGCAACCTGTTAAAAGTGTTTCTCGGCTTTCAGGCCAAAGCCGCGTTCGATTGGACTCAATCCATTGTTATGGATAAGGAAGAGCCGGAAAAAACCATCTCACCCAGGGACCAAGAGGCGCAAACAGACCCGCTGGCTGAGGCCATTGCCGTTAGTAAAAATGCAGAAACCATCATCATGATTCCCGGCTACGGCATGGCGCTGGCTCAGGCCCAATTTAAAGTGGTAGAGCTGGTCAATCTCCTTGAGCAATCGGGCAAACAGGTAAAGTTTGCCATTCATCCTGTCGCGGGCAGAATGCCCGGGCATATGAATGTTTTATTGGCCGAAGCCGAGGTGCCTTACGATAAGCTG
>JAFGNV010000127.1 GCA_016926805.1 Anaerolineae bacterium | reverse complement strand
TGCGCATCGTTTTTGATGATTTCTTACCCCAGTGGAATTACCGGGCCATTCCCTTTGCACAAGTTATTTAATTCTGAATCCTTAAAGCCTTGCCAGATCCCGGCAAGGCTCAGAAATGGGCAAAACTTACCCCTTAACATCACTGTTCCTATGGGCAAAATCCCGGAACCTGGGCCAAGTTTTTTTGAAAAATACCCCCGGGGCGACTCGAACGCCCGCACATGGCTCCGGAGGCCACTGCTCTATCCTCTGAGCTACGGGGGCCAGATTAAAATAGATTATAATCCACGATGCCGGAATGTGCAAGTAAAATGTAAAAACCGGTCTATTTTGCGTCTGGACCGCTTCATGCTAAACTGAACGGCGGTGACACTTACCAAGAGGAGAACGCTTTGAGACATCAACGGACTCATTTGCCGGAACTGGCCATCATTTTATCGACCTTAACCATTTTAGGCTGTTCGTTACTATCGCGCGCGCCCCTGCTATCACCAAAAGAAGCCACCGAACGCCCAACCCGCCTGTTGCTACCCACGTTTACCCCAACCTTGCCCCTGCAGGTTACTATCTCCATCCCCCCCACACCAACAGAAACTCCCCTGCCGCTACCGCCCACCGATACTCCCATTTCAGAATCGCCGCCCACAGACACGCCGGTTCCAGCCGAACCCCCTCCCACCGACATGCCCGCACCGCCACCAACCGAACCGCCTCCACCCCCCCCCGCCGAACCACCCCCACCCACCGAAGCGCCGCCACCGGCCGAACCGGTTGCTGGGGCGCACGGCGTTATTGGCAAAATCAGCTTTCGTGATGGGCGAAACACCTACGCCGTGGGAGAAAAGGTTTTTGTGAAAATTGAAGCCACCAACACCGGGCCGGGATTGTTGCCGTTTGGAGTTTTGGGTTTAACCACCAGTACCGGCGCGTTTCAGACCAGTTGGAGCAGTGGCACCATCGCCTCCGGTGATACGTTTACCCACGAAGATGGCCTGCCCTTTCCATCGGCAGGCACGCACAAAATGTGGCTTTCCATTTGTTTTTCCAGTAAAGAAGTCTGCCAGGGGCCTGACGGTGACTGGGAACGTTTTGAACCAGGCCTGGACGTGATTATACAATAGTGGATGTCAGAATTAGATAAAGGAGACGAGTAATGCCAATTATCAAAGTCAAGCCGGGTCAGAAGGTGAAATTGGAAGACATTGACCCTGACGATACCGGTAAATATGAAAACAAAGATGAAGCTAACGGAATCCTGGCCCGGAACATCAAGCAGATAGCCGAATTGCAAAACGTGCTCTATGCCGAAGGCAAACATGCTTTGCTCATTGTGCTGCAAGCCATGGATGCCGGTGGTAAAGATGGCACCATTCGCAAGATTATGAGCGGCATCAATCCGCAAGGGGTCCGGGTTACCAGCTTCAAACAGCCAACCGAGGAAGAACTTGCCCATGACTTTTTATGGCGCATCCATCAAGCCGTGCCGCGGCGAGGTATAATTGGCGTTTTCAATCGTTCTCATTACGAAGATGTACTGGTGGTACGCGTGCACAATCTTGTACCCAAGCGGGTATGGCAACAGCGCTACGAGCACATTAACAATTTCGAACGACTGTTGGCCGGTAACGGCGTAACCATCTTAAAATTCTATCTCCACATTTCCAAAGAAGAACAAAAAGAACGTTTCCTGGCCCGGCTGGAACAGCCACACAAACGCTGGAAATTCAACCCCGCCGACCTGGACGAACGAAATTTGTGGAATGATTATATGCGGGCCTTTGAAGACGCGTTTGAACGTTGCAGCACCGATGTGGCTCCCTGGTACATTGTGCCGGCCAACCGAAAGTGGTATCGTAATGTAGCCATATCCGAGACCATTCTGGAAACATTAACCGGACTAAACCTGAAATATCCAAAGCCGGTCGAGGGGTTGGATGATCTTGTTATCCCGTAACAACCAATCCGGTGAGGCATACTACCAGCCCATTGCCAACCCGCCAAGAGCGTGCTAAGATAGCATTGATACTTTAACTCAGGAGAGGCAGATGCATCGCCGCGACGCGTTAGACAAAATTGCCTGGCACCACCTGAAACAATTGACCGCTGAAGAAGCAATCCAGTTGATTACCGAATTCTTCGAGGAACCACTCAAGCCGAGCTTGCAGGAGCAATTGAATATTACCGCTATTGTGCAATGGGAAACTCACACGCCACCTCCCGACCTCAAACCCGGTAATCCAATCTATCGTCCCATTTTGCTTGACAAAATGAAACGCCCGTTTAGAGGCGCCACCAATGAATATCTGGCCGAATACCTGCGCCACCAGGTGGGGATTGAGGTAGAAGAAGTAGAGGGAGACCTGCCGGGCTGGCTGCCATGTCCAGTATGCGGACATCTTACCTTTGAAGTAGTGGGGGATTGGGATACCTGCCCTGTTTGCGGTTGGAATAGCGATCCCGTGCAAGAAGCAGTCCACGACGACCCCACTGGCGCAAATGGTATCAGCCTGAACGAGGCACGTCAGAACTACCGGGCTTTTGGGGCCATCACCCAAGAAAAATTGGCTGACCTCGACCCCGAAGAAAAGAAAAAGTATCCCTTATCGGCATAAAAAATAAAATTACAAAACAAAAAGGCGACGCGCAGTGGCATCGCCTCCAAAATTTCCAAGCGAAATTCCAGGCTAGAGAATCACTATCTCAGGATCAATTCGATTAGCCGCTTATCCTGTCGGCCAACACAGCCAGCGCAGCAACAATGCCACCAGCCAGAAGCACATAAGCGATGACCACTGCCAGCACGGAAAGCGTCAATACAGTCCGCTTCACAGCACGTGGCCAGGCATACATTGGCGGTAGAAAAGTTGGCCGAATAACAGTTGGCAATTGCATAGAATTACCCTCTATTTTCTCTAACCCTCCATTCCTTTCTTTATAGAAATAAGATTGATCTAGTTTCCTAAAAAGAACCTTAAAATTCCTCAAAAAATGATTTTCCGACCTTAAACTTTCAGGAATTTTAGGTATCGCCTAACATAACTATATCACAAAATAGACCAAAGCGGAAGAGGGAATTTGACAAAATTTTGGTTTTTACCTCAGGATCACCTTAAAATTATCCAGAACGATAAGGCCTTCAGGATACTAATTTTACCCGTAATAACCCATTTAAGGTCTAATAGATACGTTTATGCTAACTAACATCAACATCATGGCACAATTGAGAATCTACCATTATCACGCCCTTTTTGTTTGACTAAATTCTGACCCATAGATGATGATTGACTGACGTTAAGGCGTAGGGTTTCCGTAAATCACCAGCGCCGCTTTGCGTATTTTTTCTATTCTGCTGATAATGAACAATATGTCCGCCCCAACACGCGCACCTCGCAATCGAACCATCATCCTTACCCCGGAGGAGAAAACGCGCTACCTGGCCCATCTGGCATACCTCGATGCGCCCGCATCGGTTGAGGACGTTCTGAACAAGACCATCTGCCAGAACCTGTTTGACGCTTTGGCCTATCTCCCGGCCCGGTTTGTCGATCTCGTATTCATCGATCCCCCCTACAACCTGAATAAGGCTTTTAACCAACACTCTTTTAACCAGGTTTCCCTGCCCGAATACGAAACGTGGCTGGAGTCCTGGCTGGTTCCCCTGATCCATACTCTCAAATCTACCGCCTCCATTTACCTCTGCGGCGACTGGCAATCCTCGACGGCGCTTTACCGCGTGGCCCAGAAATATTTTGTGGTGCGCAACCGGATCACCTGGGAGCGAGAGAAGGGACGCGGGGCCAAAAGCAATTGGAAAAACGCCTCGGAAGACATCTGGTTTTGCACGATGTCGAATGAGTACACCTTCAACGTGGATGCGGTTAAGCTCAGGCGGCGAGTCATTGCGCCCTACACCGAAAACGGCACACCCAAGGACTGGAAAGAATCAGACGCAGGCCGGTTCCGGCTGACCCACCCCTCTAACCTCTGGACCGATCTAACCGTACCCTTCTGGTCGATGCCCGAAAACACCGACCACCCCACCCAGAAACCGGAAAAGTTGTTAGCCAAAATCATCCTGGCCTCCTCCCACCCTGGCGACGTTGTGTTTGACCCGTTCCTGGGTTCGGGCACCACCTCGGTGGTGGCCAAAAAGCTAGGACGGCAATATGTTGGCCTTGAAATTGACGAGACTTATTGCTGTTTGGCCGAAAAACGGCTGGAGTTGGCCCAAAAAGAGCAACGAATCCAGGGGTACGAAGACGGAGTATTTTGGGAGAGAAATAGCAAAGCTTGATATGATTCCGGTCTACCTAACATCTACAAACCCATTTGGCAATTACGGGTCAAGCTGAGTAAAATATACCGAATTAGTAGACGGTAGTCGGTAGACGGTAGACGGGAATTGACGGTTGGCCCCATCTGCCGCTTGCTGCCTGCCGTCTCCTCATAAACGCCAAACAGATAAGGAGCCAGGTTATGATCCACTTAACCAGAAACTCGCTGGGCGCCCGCACCACGTTTAACACCGGCCAGGGTGAGGCTTACCTTTACCGCCTCGATAAGTTGGAAAAGGACGGGTTGGGTAACATTTCACAACTCCCCTTTTCCATTAAAATTCTGTTAGAGGCCGTACTGCGGGAGATTGATGGCTACATTATAACTGAAGAAAACGTGCAAAAACTGGCCACCTGGAAAGCCAGCGTCCCGGAGCCAGATGAAATCCCCTTCAAGCCGGCGCGGGTAATCTTACAGGATTTCACCGGCGTCCCGGCAGTGGTTGACCTGGCCGCAATGCGCTCGGCCATGGCCCGGCTGGGCGACGACCCGCAAAAAATCAACCCGGTGGTGCCGGTCCACCTGGTGATCGACCATTCGGTCCAGGTTGACGTATTTGGGCAAACGATTGCGCTCCAGCGCAACGCCGAAATCGAATTCGAGCGCAACCGCGAGCGATACGAGTTTCTGCGTTGGGGTCAGCAGGCGTTTGACAATTTCAGCGTGGTGCCTCCGTCCAGCGGCATTGTGCACCAGGTAAACCTGGAATACATTGCCAGGGGGGTGTGGACTCGCCCGGAAGATGGTAGTATGGTAGTCTATCCCGACAGTCTGGTCGGCACCGATAGCCACACCACGATGATAAACGGGTTAGGCATCGTCGGCTGGGGCGTAGGGGGGATCGAGGCCGAAGCGGTAATGTTGGGCCAGCCCATTTACATGCTCACGCCGGAGGTGATTGGCTTCAAACTGACCGGCCAGCTCCGCGAAGGTGTTACCGCCACCGACCTGACTCTGACCGTGGTGCAGATGCTGCGCCAAAAGGGCGTGGTCGGTAAATTTGTAGAATTTTACGGCTCCGGCCTGAGCCAGATGACCCTGCCCGACCGGGCGACTATCGCCAACATGGCCCCCGAATACGGGGCCACGATGGGCTTTTTCCCAACCGATGCCGAGTCGCTCAACTACCTGCGCCGCACGGGACGCCCGGCGGAACTGGTCGAACTGGTCGAACGGTACACCAAAGAACAGGGCCTCTTCCGCACCGACACCATGCCCGACCCCGAATTTACCGACACACTGGAACTGGATTTGGGCGAGGTGGTACCCAGCTTGGCCGGGCCAAAGCGGCCCCAGGATCGGATTCCGTTGGCGGATATGAAAAAAGCCTTCCATACCGCCCTGGCCCATCCGGTTGGCCCGCGTGGTTTTGGCTTGCAAGAGGCCGACAGGCAACGCAAAGGCATTATCAAGGCCAAAGATCGGCCCAACCGGGAAATCGGACACGGGGCCGTGGTGCTTGCTGCCATTACCTCGTGTACCAACACCAGCAACCCATCGGTGATGCTGGGAGCGGGAATTCTGGCCAAAAAGGCGGTTGAACGCGGCCTGAAGGTCCCCTCTTACGTCAAGACCAGCCTGGCGCCCGGCTCCAAAGTGGTGACCGATTATCTCAACAAGGCGGGGCTGACCCCTTACCTGGAAGCATTGGGCTTCCACACCGTCGGCTACGGCTGCACCACCTGTATTGGCAACAGCGGCCCGCTGCCGGAGGAGGTGGTTAAGGCCATTACTACGGGCGATCTGGTCGTTGCCGGGGTGCTGAGCGGTAATCGCAATTTCGAGGGCCGCATCCACCCCTATATCAAAGCCAACTACCTGGCCTCACCGCCGCTGGTGGTGGCTTATGCCCTGGCCGGAACCGTCGACATTGATCTGACCACCGAGCTGCTGGGCGCAGGCAAAGACGGCCGGCCGGTCTATCTTAAAGATATTTGGCCTACCCAGACCGAAATTGCCGCCGAGTACGGCAAAGCCCTCAATCCTGACATCTTCCGGCGCGAGTATAATGGCATTGAACACAGCAACCCCAAATGGAATCAAATCCCTATCCCCAAGGGCGCGCTGTACGAGTGGTACGAATGGTCGACCTATATTCAGGAGCCACCCTTTTTTATTGAGATGAGGTTGGAACCTGGCCCCATCCAGCCGATCAAAACGGCCCGGGTGCTGGTCAAAGTGGGCGACTCAGTGACCACCGACCACATCTCGCCTGCCGGGGCCATCCCCGCCGATATGCCCGCCGGTCAATACCTGCAAGAGCACGACGTGGCCCCCCATGAGTTCAACTCGTTTGGCTCGCGGCGCGGCAACGACCGGGTGATGACGCGCGGCACCTTTGGCAACATTCGCCTGCGTAACCAGATCGCCCCCGGCACCGAAGGCGGCTGGACCACCTACCTGCCTACCAACGAAGTGATGCCGGTATTTGACGCCAGCGAAAAGTATAAAGCCGACGGTACGGCGTTACTGGTTATTGCCGGGAAGGAATACGGCACCGGCTCCAGCCGGGATTGGGCGGCCAAAGGCGCTTTGTTGTTGGGGGTCAAGGCAGTATTGGCCGAGAGTTTTGAACGTATCCATCGCAGCAACCTGGTGGGGATGGGGGTGCTGCCGCTACAATTCAAACCGGGTGAAAACGCCCAAATTCTGGGCCTGACGGGTCAAGAATCTTACGCCATCCATGTTGACGACCAGCTACAACCCCGCCAGGAGGTGCAGGTTGACGTTATCGACGCCGACGGCAACACCCGCAGCCTGGAAATGATCTGCCGGGTGGATACGCCGGTTGAGGTGGACTATTATCGCAACGGGGGAATTTTGCAGACGGTGCTGCGAGATTTCTCCAAAGAAGAATGATTCGATATTGAGTCCTGACAACTACAAAACTAACCAACAGGATCAGCCAAGATGAATCATCAATCCATTGTGGCCCTGACCGGCGGCGGTGGCGGAACCAAGTTGGTTTCCGGTCTGGCCCAAATTTTGCCGCCGGAAGAGCTTATCGTCATCGTCAACACCGGTGACGATTTTGAGTATCTGGGACTACGCATTTCGCCCGATCTGGACAAGGTGATGTACACGCTGGCCGGGCTTGGTTTCCCCGGTCAGGGGCTCAAAAACGAGAGCTGGAACATGATGGCGGCCATGGCCCGCTATGCCGGACCAATCTGGTATCAACTGGGGGACCGGGCTTTGGCGACTCATTTATTGCGTAGTCAATGGCTACGCGAGGGATACCCGTTGAATTGGATCACCAGAGAGCTTAGCCGGCGCCTGGGGGTACGCCACACCATCTTGCCAATGAGCGAAGACCCGGTGCAAACAATGCTGCAAACTACCGAGGGTGAGTTGAATGTGGAGACATACTTTGGACGAAAGCCATCACCATCGGCAGTGACCGGTATTCATTATCGTGGGGCCGACCAGGCCCAACCCGGCCGGGAAGTTATGAGCGCAATACGCGAAGCCGACGTGATCATCTTTTGTCCCAGTGATCCCTTGCTGAGTTTCGGTCCAATGCTAGCCATACCCAATTTACGACGCATTATTGCGGCCAGCCGCGCGCCAAAGATTGGCGTTTCGAGCGTGGTTGGGGGCAAAATGGCCAACAAGGCAATAACTACAATGATGGCGGGGCTGGGGGTGGAGTTTTCGCCGGTGGGTGTCGCCCGGCAATTGAAAGACGTATTAACGGATTTTGTACTTGACCACGCAGATGGGGCGGATCAAAATACCTTAACCGAGATGGGGCTGCGTACCCTGGTTACGGCAACAATGATGCAAAACAGTGAAGAAGCAGCCCGATTGGCTAGAGAGGTTTTAGAGTCAGTCAGAAGATAGAGAAGAGAATCAGGTTGCCATTGCCAACTCTCAAAATCTGGCAACGACGCCTTGGCCGAATATTTTTACCTTCGCTCCACCGCCAAGCAGTTGACAATCAACGGCTCCTCGATATTCAACACTGGCACCAGATAATCGCCTAGCCGGATGGCCAGGTAGGCGCTTTCGCCGCCGTCAAAGCGCATGGCCCGGTCAATCTTAATTCCCCACCTTTGGCCCAACTCTATAATATTTTCGGCGTGCTCATCAATGGTGAGACCAAACGAGGCGGTGAGGAACAAGTATTTGCGGTCTTGGGAAAGAGCTGCCGAGATTTTAGCCCAACGAGTGGTTCGGTAGTAGTCTAGATTATCCTCGTCAAACCACTCCTGTTTGGGATTAAAGTTGAAGACACCATCCCAGATAAAAATAGGGCCGCCTCCCCAGGAGATGGTGGTAGGATCGTACTCGGCGCGGGTACGTATCACATCAATATCAAACTGGCCGTCTCGCTGAAACAGGGCGGCCCGTCCCAAATGAAAAAACCAATCTTCGCCCGTTTCTGTTTTGTTACTACCGTTCAAACCGTGATAATCGGCATCTATCACCACCAATGAGTTTTGCGAGAGACAATAGGAAGGCGTAATAAGGGTTCCTCGCTCGGCGCGAGGAATAATGTTACGGAAAACGTAACCCGACTCTTCCAGGTCGATCACCACATGGTGGACATTGTTAAACACAAGGTAAATAATACCTGGGGCAAGCTGATATGGTTCCTGTGAGAGCGCAATGGTACGCAAATGAGCCAGGGTCGCCCGGTCGGCGGCGATCAGCTGGTCCAATTCATGCGCCAAAAGCGTCTCATTCCGGGGGCACTCCGGGCAGACGCGGCGAGTCGGGGTCTCATAGGTGAGCAGCAGGTTATAGTCGTACTCTCTGGTAGGCAGTGGTTTGGCCTCGAGGCCGCAGCCCGCGGCATTACATTTGGCCAGATTGAGCGTGGGGGTGGGGGTTACCGTAGGGCTGGGGGTGTTGATTGGGGTAGGGGTGTTGGTTGGAATTGAAGTGGCTATAACGGTAAAGACGGATCCAGGCGTTGCATCAGGCGAGGAATCACTCTCTCTGTTGGGGGCTACCGTCAATTGTGCGGCAGGAACAGAAGCATCTGGCGCGATAGCAACCGCCGCCGGATTATCCGCTGCCACCGGCGGGCCGGGCGAAACCAGTTGGCTGATAAGCTGAACCGCAAAAACCAAGCCAATAGAAATCAGCGTTCCAATGATAATAGCCGCCTGGGGTCCCAGCGGTGGGGGAGAAGAATCGTCAAAACGATGGCTCATTCAGGCTTTATCCCAACCAACTGCTACCGGTTAGACCCGGCTGACTCATACCACCCGGCGTAGTGGCTATGGCCGTTGAACCCGGGCATCTGGGCTTCGACTTCATGGCTGTGACCTCCTCCGCCGGGAATTGGTTCAGCCTCGAGCCAGGGAAGCATGTCGCTTTCGTAATAGTGGGTAATCTGGTTACTGATGGTAAAAACAGAGATTCCCGCGCTGATCAAGGCCAGGATACCGCAAAAAGCCATCATCATCCGAAAGGCGTCGATAAAGGCTCTGTCAATGGCAACTTCAATGGCTGCTGTCAACCCTGGCGGCAATCCGGGTGGTGGTTCGGCCCCGCCCAAGTTCAGGGTTTCCTCTTCCAGAATCAAACGGTCCGGCTCCGAAAGAGGCAGGTTCCTGGTTTCATATTGAAGCGATATACCAAACTGTAGAATCATCACCGCTCCCAACATGGCCACGGCCAACATGGTGGCCACCCGGGAAGCCGCATTGCTCACGCCGGAAGCCAGACCGGACAAAGGGGTCGGCACGGCGCCCAGGGCTACGGCGGTTAACGGCGCTACGGTAATCCCCAGGCCAAGGCCAAATACAATGGTGGCCGGCAAAAATGTGAGCCAGTAGTCGGCACTAACCCCGGGAAGCATATACATAAAAAAGCCAATGGCGATGACGATGGGACCCACAATCATGGGCAAGCGCGGGCCAACCCGATCGGCAAACTCACCGGACCAACGCGACATGAGAAATAACAGCACGATAATGGGCATAAACGCGGCTCCGGCCATTGTTGCCGAAAACCTTTGTATCTGTTGCAAGTTGAGGGTCAAGAAAAAAAACACCCCACTCATGGCAAAATACAGCACAAAAGTCATTAAGGTGACACCGGTAAATACGCGATGTTTGAACAGAGAGAAGGGAATCATCGGGTGTTCGGTTTTGTTTTCAACAATCACAAACCCCACCAGACAAACCAGGCTGATAACAATTGAGACCCACACCAGCGGATCTTGCCAGCCACGGCGAGGGCCTTCGATCAGGCCAAAAATCAAACCGCCCAGACCCAGTGTGATCAAACCTGCGCCCAACCAGTCTTGACTTTCGGGCATGACTTCACTCTTGCTTTCCGGGACACAACGCCAGGTAAGCAGCAGAGCGGCTAACCCCACCGGCAAGTTAATGTAAAATGCTGCCCGCCAGGAAACATGATCCACCAGCCACCCCCCCAATAGCGGTCCTGCGGCTGTAGCCAGCGGCGTAAAGGCCGACCAGGTGCCCACGTTTTTACCACGCTCCTCAGGGGGAAAACTGGCGTTCAAGAGGGCTAAGCTACCGGGTAGCATAATTGCTCCCGAAACACCTTGCACAATCCGCGCCGCAATGAGTTGATTAAACTCCGTAGCCATCCCACACACCACCGAGGAAATGGTAAAACCGGCCAAACCGATCATAAAAAACTTTTTACGCCCGTAACGGTCGCTCAAAGAACCGGCAACCAGGATGGGCACGGTCAAAGAGAGAATGTAAATATCAATCAACCATTGCAGGTTGCTCATCGAGGCTCTAAATTCTTGTTGGATACGCGGTAAGGCCACGGTGATAATGGTGCCATCCAGATAGACCAGACCTGCCCCAATAATCGTTGCCGCCAGAATAAGATATCCCTGCCAGCGAGTGAATGCCGGCAAAACCGCGGCATTAGATTGCGATACTTTCACCGGTTCTCTCGTTCTCATCGTCATTAAATTATCAAACCTATCAACACTCTAATCAGGAACGAACCGCTGGGACCATCTCCCTGGCAAAAACTGTCATACATCTCAAGACGCAAGGTTTACGTTTGCCTTGTATTTTTGTTATGAGCATCATGTTTGGTGCCAGGAACCGGAGGAAACACTTACTCCTCCACTTTGGTTCCCCAACCATACAAGAAAAAATTTTCGGTTTTTTTAACGGTCACTGGCAAATTGTGAGCGCCAAAACGCTCCACTAACTCGTGGGGGTCATAGAAGACTTTGATAATATCGTACTCCCGACCGTTATTCAAACGGCGACGAATCATGACCTGCTCGCTTTTAGGCGGGCCAGATGCCTGGGTGTGGCGGATCAAATCTTCGGTGTGGTCCTTGGCCGTAGATGAGGGTTCCAGTAAGGAATCGATAAAAAAAATCTTACCGCCGGGTTTTAGCGCCCCGGCGACAGTACCAATGAACTCGTAAAGCTGGGAAGGAGGCACGTGCGACAACCAGAACCCCATAAAGGCGGCATCGTAGGCCATGACCGGCTGCCAGTAAAAGAGATCGGTGATGATGAAAGTTACTTTATTTCCCGGCGCCCGGCGGCGGTTTAGCTCCAGCATTTCCTCAGAGCTATCAATGGCGGTAATGTGGTCGGCTGTTTTTAGCAATTCTTGGGTCCAAATACCGGTACCGGCAGCAATGTCGACCACATGACCGCTGAGATTGGCCGTTTGCAAGGCCCGCCGGACTTCTTCCACTTCGGCCTCCCACTGCCGGGTATGCTCTATACCCCGGTCGTAACGCCCGTGCCGGAAAAACCAATCGTCGTATTCCAGGGCACGCGCCTGGTAATATGCTTTTTGTTCATCCAAGATATCGCGTAAGTCTTCAGTCATTTGAGACTCCTCTTGCCTCCTTTATAAGTTGTTTCACAATTGCATAAATCTCGTCCGAGTTCAAGTCACTCTGTCCCCAACAACCCGACAAGAACCTGCTTCATGTCAGCGTTACAGGTCGTGAATACGCTTCAAATCGCTCACCAACCTGGACACGTCTGCCTCGGCCCAAAAAGATTCTCCAAGATCATCGTGAAAGTCCGGATCACCCAAAAGCACCCGAAAAACATTGCCCACGCCTGGGGCCAATACTTCTAAATCATACCCGCCTTCCAGCGTAAAGACAATTCGTCCCTTACAAAGTTCGGCGGCCAGATCAGACAGACTCTGACAAAGCCAGTGATAACCGGTCAGGCTCAGTTCAATATTGGCCAGAGGGTCCTTCCAGTGGCAGTCAAAACCTATCGAAACCAACATCAACTCCGGCTTGAAGCGCCGCAAAATTGGAAAAACCACTTCATGGAAAAGATGCTTAAACCCCTCGTCTCCGGTTTTGGCGCGCAGAGGGATGTTTACCTTGGTTCCCTTGGCCTCGTCAATGCCGGTTTCGGTAAGGTCGCCGGTGCCGGGATAAAAAGGATACTGGTGAGTGGAGATAAACAACACCGCCGGGTCATCGTTTAGAATGGCCTGCGTTCCGTTGCCGTGATGTACGTCGAAATCAACAATGGCCACTCGTTTCAGCCCCATCGCCCGGCACGCCGAGCGGGCCGCAATGGCCACATTGCCAAACAGGCAAAAACCCATGGCGCGTTCGGGGGTGGCATGATGGCCAGGCGGTCGGACCAGGGCAAACCCATTATCCAGATGCCCGCTCACCACCGCCGCCGTCAGATCAATCAGTCCACCGGCGGCGCAAAGCGCTGCCTCGTAGGAGAATTGGTTGGTGTAAGTATCCGGGTCTAACATCCCCCCCCCTGTGCGAGAGACTTCTTCCACAAAATCAATATAACCACCACGATGGCAAGATTCCAACTCTTCCCGGGTGGCGGGTCGGCTGGGGACGAGGGTCAGTTCAGATAAAATTCCATTTTCGTCCAAATAACTCATAACTGCCATGAGACGGCTGGCATTTTCTGGGTGTCCGGGAAAATTGTGCCTGGTAAAGATTTCGTCGAAAACGTAACCGGTTGGCATAAGTTCAGCTCCATTGCAAATATCAAATTGAGGCGCTCAAAACAGTGAAGACCAGACTCAGTAGATCAAAATTTACGTAAAACGGCATCCCTATGCCGCCCGCTGACGCATAGAATGCGCCTCCAAAAATTGAATCTAGTTCGACAATGTTAAGTTAGACCCATTTTCTATGAAAAATGGGGGCATGTCATTCTGAGCGAAGCGAAGAATCCCGATAACCTTGGTT
>JAFGNV010000126.1 GCA_016926805.1 Anaerolineae bacterium | reverse complement strand
TCCGAAACCGGAACCGGAAGTACTGGGTTGGGGTACTAACTGATACACCACGCCATCCCGCTTTTCGTAAACAAACTGGTGGTCATGGCCGTGAAAGTAGGCGCTGACGCCGTTCTCAGTGAATAATTGCTGAATGGGGACATCCCATCCTTCAGCAGAGGGTCTTTTGGTAGCCCATTCCCGGGTACCACTGCCGTTGTAGCCGCCCCATTCGAAATATCCGGCCGCTTCAGCCCCACCACGTACGTATCCGGGACCTCCGGACACGCCAGGGGTCGTCACGCCGCCTACCATCTGATGGGAGAATACGAATTTGTACTTGGCGTCACTGTTTTCAAGCGTGCTCTTCAGCCAGGTGTACTGGTCTATTCCAAAAGACCAGCTCCACTGGTCGCCATTGACGGTTTCGTCACCTTCCTCACCGGCGATGGGGTTATATGGCAGGTTCATCGTATGCTGGAAAGGATCCATGACCACGAAGAGGGCGTCACCCCATTCCCAGGCATAGTAGTTTTCGCGAAGTTGGTCACCGCTGAGATCGGCCAGTGTCTCGGTGCTGGCGGAATAAAAGCTACCATCGTGCGGCATGGGGAAATACAGTTTCCTGGCCTCGATATTGAGAAGCGCACGGCTGGGAGTGTCGTTCAGGTTCCAGCCTTCTTCCTCTTCGTGATTTCCCATGGTCAGGCAGATTGGCACCGATTGCCCTATCCCTCCAAAGTAGCTGGTACCGCGCCACTGTTCATATCTACCATTGTACGCGGATTGTGTTTCGGATAAGGTGTCAACCATAAAAGTATCGCCAAGATCTATATGGAAATCCGGGCCGTTATTCAGAATATTCGTGGCTGTATTTGCGCCGAAACTGCCGTGAGAGTCTGACGTCACTGTAAATACGAATGACTCACCTTCGGCGCGCTGGGTGTGGAACGTGTGTTCAGGTCGCACTTCATAATCACCGTCATCAACATCGCCATCCGCATCGTAGATCATCCGGTAATAATAGCGCGTAGCGGGGCTGAGATCCGTGATGACAACTTCGTGCGGCTGGCCACCTTGAGCAGTTACCGGAGATGTGGCATGAGGATACGGCCCGCCTTCGTCCGTCCCGTATTCGTAATAGTACTCGATCGTCGAGGCGGGGACGATATTGATTGTGATCGAGGTATCCGTGGGTTTGCCGAGCAGTTCCCCCCCGGCAAAGGTTGTCGTATCCAACAGTGGCGCAGCCTGGACCGGCGCCACGGCGCCACCTACACCCAATAAGAGTACAATTAAAAGCGTAAAAAAGATGGGAAAAGTAAGGTTATGCTTGAGGTTCATCGTTGCTCCTCCTTGAGAAATACGATAGATTTTGCAGAAAAAGTTTTTGAATTTTTGCCGGGTAGGGCGAATAACTCTAGTGCCTTACCCAAAAACATTATCTGAGCGTTTATATAATGTAGGGACGCCGTGGCCTATGGCTCACCTTGTCCCTTACCTGGCGGCTAACGGTATGATTAGTGCCAGTGGTAATGCCCCTGATAGGTTACCCATGATAGTCACGCCAGGCGTGCCGGGTCGGTAACGATACCGGTAACGATACCGGGAAGAGTAAATAAAAAACGCGGTTCCCTCATGTTAAAAACGAGTGAATTCGATGGACGATCTCTCGGGTTGAAGAGATATACTCAACAGCATTAAAAAGTAACAAGATTCTCTGCGGATTTGTGTTATTTTATGACGCTGTTGAGTATATCAACCTATTTGCTCACCTTGTTTCTTGCCTAACGGCTACCGGTTAGGCTATATTTTTTAAGGAATATCTCGTATTTTGCCTGGGAAACTATGAGGATTACGGGAAAAAAACTAGACGTATTCAGATTAGGGGATGCTTTCCGGCGTAGCAAAATACGTTTAAACCAACACCAAAAGCCCGGCATAATATTTACGCCGGGCTCTATATTTTAAGTAATGCTGTGTTCTTTCACAGGGCCCACCCTCTCCTCCAACTTTGTTACGTAACAGGGTTTATACTATTTGGATAATTGTTAACCTATACCACTTACTCCATATTGCCTGTGGCAAGACGCTGGTGGGGAATGCAAAAAGAATGAATAATTAAATGTACTATACTTTCATAAGAAAATCATTTGAATCTTATTTAAATCCGGTTAGAATTTGGGGAAAGCTGGAAGGAGGAGGATCAGCCTGTCCTAAAATAAACAGAATAAAAAGCAAAATGTTATTCTATACCAAAGATGTCCTTCAAAATTCGCCCCGACATCGCTTTTGTATCCGCGCCGCCAGGAACGTGAGCCACGGCGAGGGATTCTTCTTATCGGCAAACGACCAACCCCTCCACGCCCGATACATTGACCCGGCCGTATAACGGCCGCAGTCATCGGCCTGGGTAGTGATGGTGTCCACCATCTCCCGGAAACGGGGATCCGGGTAAACAAAGGGGAAACGGCTGAGAACGTCTGCCACGTGCAAAATATCGTACCAGACAAAGGGGTATTTGAGCTTGCGAAAGTCGGTGCCAATACCGAACATGTACAGCTTGCGTTCATCCTGATGCTGCCAATGTTGGAGCAGCATCTCCGCGCCAGCGCGGGCGGACGGGCTGTCCATTAATTCTGGCACTTGCGCCAGCGCCTTGAGCGCATAGACGTTGACAATAGGGCAGGGGTCGGTTTTGCGACCCGGCCCCTTGAATTTACCCAACTCCGGCGCGGCCACGCAGCGCCAGCCGTTGTCGTCTACCGTGCTAACCAGGTGGGTTACGGCTCGCTGCACGCGCGGGTCATGGCCCAGCATAGGGCTTTCCTGCGCCCCCATCGCCAGCAGCACGTAGAGCAGGGTGGGCGAGTCGCACAACAGCCACGTCCATTTATCCTCGCCGGTTCCGCCAAAGGCCCGGGGAATATTGACTACGGTTTGAAACGCTCCCTCCGGTGCTTGATGCGCCAGCACGGCCTCAAGCCCAACGGCCAGGTCAGGGTCGCTCGCCCGCAGACCAAAATCGGCCAGGACACTGAATTTGTAAATGACATAACCGGCGTCGTTGTGCCGTTTAAAAGCCGACCGGCCCCAGGTGGCGGTGGCCGCTATCATTGCCCGTACCTGGGGATGGACCAGCATTTCGGCGCGGGCGACCTGCACTTCGGGATCGGTTTCGGGCCGGCCCAGCAGGTCAACCAATGTGCGGTAACGAGTCCAGGGTTCGTTTGACTCCAGGAGCCATTGGGTCAGTGTGTCGGTCATTGCGCCTTCCTTTGACTGAATAATTCCTCCGCCGGGCAGCCCAACTGTCGCTGGCGACAGTATTTGCACATAAACGAACCGCGAATGACAGCATTGCCGCCAAAATAGAGCACCACCAGGGCCGCCAGTCCGGCCAGCAGCAGCCAGTTGAAATTCGTCACCAACAACACTATCCCCCCGACCAGGGGTAGAATAACGGCGATAAAATCGGGCAGCAACTCGGCCCAACTGACTTCACGATCAGCGAAACAGGCCGGATCGCCCGGCTTGAACAGCAAGGGGCACAGTTTGCCCTTGCCGGAGCCGCAAATTTTGCCGTAGTAGTAACAGTTGGCGCAACCCTGTTGTAGCAGCCGGATTTCCAGCCAGGCGCAGTAGAGCAAATAAATCGGCGCCGCCCACCAGCCAACCCCGGCCAGGATGGCTGCGCCCAGGGCGTAGACCAATAACGTCCCCAGGTTAGACAAAATGACGAGATGCAGCGGAAAGTTGTCGTATACTTTGACGTGACTCATAATTGACCTCCCCGAAAGTTATTTTTGGACGGCTTTTAGCCCCTTGCGCATCCCCGTGCGCGCCCAGCGGTAATGGCTGCTGGTGCAGGAGACAAAATAAGAGGCCAGGGCATTTTTGTTCATCCAGGGGAATCGCCCTGACGTGAACAGTTCTTCTTCGGACAAATTTTCGATAGTGGCTGTTACCTGGCGGTATGAGGCGCGGAACAGATCGAGCACTTCGTCGAGGGAGCGGTGGCAGTGCTTTTCGTAAATAGACTGGTTGAGCGCAGGTAACTGGTTCCACTTGTAGCCCTCGGCGGGAACGTGGGGCGTTTCGCCGCGTTGACTGGCCGCCAGCCAGCCCAGCACCATCTGCTCCCACTCATACAGGTGGGCCAGCACATCCTTAACCGACCAATCGCCGAGTGCGCCGGACCGGGTCATTTGTTCCGGGGTGAGAGTCGCCAAAAATTGTTCCAGAGCGTCGTGCTCTTTTTGGCTGGCGGTTAAGATTTGGGCTTTAGTAAATGGTCTTGGCATAGTGTCCTCCCCTAAAAATTATGAATTGTGAATGGCTAATTATGAATTGTCAATCCAAATGGATTACCCTTGTTCAGGTGTTCGTTTAGCCGAGGTTGATTTTCGCGTTCCATCTTGCCAAAAACCCTTCCGGGCCGACTTCTTTAAGAAGTAACTGGTTGACGATGAAGTTTTGACCATACTTCTGCCAACTCGTAGCAAATCTTTTGAATCTTCTACAAGGAAATAGGCCGCATTCAACACAGTGTTCGATGCCTTTTTCTACACAGCATAGGTGATAGGGGCACTTTTGACACCGGTCTGTTTTTGAAGCGCCCGGACACGGATTTTTGTCTCTGGTGTAATTGGGGCAGCCGCCGCAAAACACGCCGCAAGCTGGAATAAGGCCGGTATATGGCTTCATCATCACCTCGATTTAGGATTGATACAACTCCACAATGCCTTGTGCTTGCGCGGCTACCAACACGCGCAATACCTCCGGCGCTAAAACAACCACCTGGGGGCCATAGGCCAGCACGGTGCGAGCGGCCCATTCCAGGTTGGGCGAAACAAATGTGACCTCCACCGCGCCGTCGGGTTGTTCCTCCATAGACTCCCACGAAGAACTCTCGTCGTGGGCCAGCAGCGCAGCGTCGGGCATAAACCGCATGCGGATAGACAGCAGCGGCCGGGTTGACATTTCGGCGGCCAGGTAGGTTTGGATGTCGAAGTCGGTCGGCAGGTCGAAGGTCTGGTCGAGCAAGGTCAGTTCGGCCATGCGGTCTACCCGGAACGAACGCACGGCCTGACGTAAGTGACAGTAGCCCACGGCATACCACCAGCCCCAACGATGCACCAGGGCATACAGGTCAACTTCGCGGGTCAACGCCTCGGCCTGACTGCGGCTGCGATAGAGCAGGCGCAGCCGGCGGTGTTCGCGCGCGGCCCGGCGTAGTTTTTCGAGCAGGGGGGCCAGGCGCTCGTAGTCGATGCGGTGCATGTGAGTGGCCAACAGCGCCCGCCGCGCCCAGGCAATTTCGTGGCGTTGTTCTTCGGGCAGCACGTTGTCTAACTTGGCCAGCGCGCCCCTGGCCGCCTCGCGGTATAACTGACCCCACATCTCTTCGACCAGGCCGGTGCCCAGGTAAACGGCCGTCGCTTCCTCGGGGGTGAGCACCAGCGGCGGCATTTTATACCCCCGCACCAGCGAAAAGCCGCCATTTGGCCCGCGCTCGGAGTAGACCGGGATACCCATCTCATCGAGCATTTCCATGTATCGATGCACCGTACGCGCCGACACCCCCAGTTGCTCGGCTAATTCAGTGGCTTTTTGGTTGGGCTGCCGTTGCAGCAGCATAATCAGCAAAATCAGTCGCGCAGCGGGCTTGGGCATGCTATTTTCTTTTCTGGCTGTTTGGGGCGCAGTTTATGGTTACATTTTAAGGGATATTTATGACAAAACACGTCATAATTATAGATGATTTTGGAAGGAACAAAAATTCGACCTGTGCAATAGGTCGAAGATTTGCCCGAAGGGCCGGGGAGTTGTGGGGGGTGTTCCCCCCCATTATCCCCCCTTCTCTGTGCGGCTATGGCACAGGTTGAAAAAGTTTGTTTGAAAGGAGATAAAGTATATTGCACCCCTCTGGAGCTGGATGACCTAATCCGGCAAGAGTTTCAACAGATCCTTCTGGCCCAAATAGTGATAACTCAACAACTGCCCGTTATACACCACCCCAAACAAGCCATACGCCGACGGCGACAGTTCCTGCGCCTCCTGAGCGCTCTTCAATTCGACCACCCGGAAGGGGATGTTCCGTTTGCCGACGCCATCCCCAATAATCTTGACCGCGTCGTCAATGTAAGGGCATTGATCGGAACGGATAATGGTCAGCCCGTCGCCATATCGACTTGCGCGCTCCGTCCAATTGGTGGGAAAGGCCGGCAGCGGGGCATCGTCAAACCGTTTGACCAGCAACCCAAACGAAGGTGGCGCCTGGTCCACTTCCTCAAAACCGTTCTTCAAGAACAGCTTCTTGCCCGCCAACCAAACTCGTTCGCTGGTAACCATGGCCACCCCATGTTGGTCCGACTTCCGGGCCGCCTCAAGGCATTCATTCAGCAGGCGAGAGCCATAGCCTTTGTCTTTGCCGCTGCCCACCACCCACAAACAATGAATCACTACATAATCTTTGGCCTTGACCGCCCGCCAGGTATATTCGCCGGGAATGTACTCAATAAAGCCAATAGATCGTTTGCCCTCATAAAGAATTTTGATTCGCAAGCCTTCGGCAAATCGTTGTTCCAGCCAGGCCAGTTTGCGGCGATAGCCTTCGGACTTGGGTTTGCTCTTAAAACAGAAGAACCCGTGTTGTTCGACATTGCTGGCGTCAACCGTAACGATTTCCACATTGTTACTCATTTCAAAATCCTCCTTATCACTCTACAACCACTAACAACTACAATCAAAACCAAATTATTGGAAAATGGTTTCTTTTTTGATGACGCGACGCATAGGCTAAGTGCAATTTTGCGCAAGTTTGTTCCGAGTAGGGACAGAACAATGTTCTGTCCTTACAAAAATGGCATTTCTGCTCGGAACGTATTTATGAAATCCTGTACTAAGTGTATATAGCCTTTAATACCCGCAAGGCTCGCAACGTTATCCACTTGCTGGGCTGGCCTTTTTTCTCAATATCAGCCCATAGTTTGCCTTTGTAGCCGTATTCCAGTTTCCAGCGGCCCTGCTCATCTTGCTTTGACAAGACCCATTCCACCGCTTGGCGCAAACGTGGGTCGCGGGCACAACCGGCGCTGCTGAGAGCTTCTAAATTGAGCAGCACATCGGTGACATAGCCCAGGGGATAGCCAAATTTGAACCAACTGGAGCTTATCCGCTCTTGGTAAGGATAATCGGCGCGGACGACATCATAACTGAGCAAAAAATCAACACTGGCTTTAATGGCCGCCTCGATTTGCGGCGTCCGCCCGGCTGTCGGTATGCTATTGAGCGCCCACAACGCCCGCACCGCGCCCCAGCCGCAGGGCAAGCCGTAGTTGGCCGAGCAAGCAAAACCCGGCCCCATTATCCCTGATTTAAGATACCCTGTGTAGCCGTCGCCGGTGATGGAACGGGCCAGGGCATCAATGGCCCAGGTGAGCCGCCTGTCGCCCCCATAGCCCAACTCGAGCATGGCCCAGGCAATGTTACCCCACAGGCAGTGAAGGGCTGCGCTGGGCGCGCCGTTACACGAAAAGCCACCGTTTTTGGCCTGAGCGTGGTCAAAAACGTAGTCAACAGCCCGGCGAATGCGTTCATCTTGACCATCCGCCCCCAGTTGAGCCAAAAACAGCAGCGACCAGAGCGTGCCCCGATACTTGGGCGAGTAACCCGGTCCCGGCTTGACCCAGTAGCCTTCCGGTTCTTGGGCCTCTAAAATAATGGGAACGGGGCCAGAGCGCATCACCGCGGCCTGGGCCGCAATGAGTTCGGGGTCATCTCCAGGGCGGTCAAGCAGGTCGCGCAGGGCAAAATAACGCACGCCGGGATTGACCTCGTCCGGCTCCAGCAGCCAGGGTAAAGTGTCAGCTTTGAGTTTGATTTGCCAATTGTTCATCGTTGCACCTCCTGTAAAATTTTAACCGCACTCTCCACAGAGCGACGGTCTTGCCCACTCAAGGTCGGGTCGGCGGCCCATTGTTGGTAACGGGGTAATAATGACGCAAATTGCGGCAGGAATTGTTTGGTCATGCTGCGAATCGTATCGCACAGCACCCAGGTCGCGGCCGGGTTTTCGGGGGGAATGTGGCGGGCCAGAAACTCACGCACGGGCGCTATGTCGCCACGCGTGGCAATGCGAATGGCAAAACTGACCGCCCGTTTGACATCTTGCTCTTCGTCTAGCAACAGCCGTTCGGTTAAGGTCAAGCAGCGGGCGGTGTAATCCGTGTGTTTCATGGGTAGGCGACCGATCACAGTGACACCAGCTCGCCGCACCCACTTGTTGTTGTCGGCCAGCCAGGGTTCCATTGCACTCAACCACTGCGCCGGCTTTTTGCGCACAATCGGCTCCAGGGCGTTCATGGCCAGTTGGTCGGCATCCTCCCAACTGATGCAGGTGCGGCACAGTTCCATCACCAGCGGCATAATTTTGTCCGGGGTGGCTAGTTCCATCGGCCCCAGGATATGTACCGCCACGATGCGTCCCTCGCGGCCGTATTCAGCCCACAACAGTTGAGCCAGGGAAATGAAATCATCTACTCGCTGGCGAGCGACCTTGCCAATTTCCTGGCCGATTGACTTGAGCACGGCCACCGGAGTCCCAATCGTTTCTTGCTGGGCCAACTGTTCGGCTTTGACAAAGCCGGTACTCTTCGGCTCAAATTGGAACCAGAGGTCGCGGAGACTGTCGGCGGTGGGCTGGGGGGCAACCAAATTATAAGCTGACAAAAGAGTGGCCACCTGGCTTGAGATTTCTTTTGACATATAGCACCTCCTTAAAATTATGGGGGCAGCAGCAATATAGTTTTTTGGACCTTCCTCAGAATCTCGCCAACTCAGGCTCCGATATTCAATTTTTCTTCTGACCTGAAATATCCAAGCCAAATGGACTCTGTCCCACTGAGGCGTCCTTCAGCCTGGTTTTCGCCAATAAACGCTGCACTTCGTCACGGGTGTAGGATGCGTTAATAGTCCTGAACAGACCGGGGCGTATTTCTTTGGGTTTGGTGCCCAACCACATTACCCATTTGATGGG
>JAFGNV010000125.1 GCA_016926805.1 Anaerolineae bacterium | reverse complement strand
TCTACAACTACCCCTGCCCTTATTCAAAAGTTCTACTTTTTACTGAATTTCCTTGTTTCTGCACTTGTTTGTGCAAATCTTACGCTACTATACTCAACAGCATTAAAAAGTAACAAGATTCTCTGCGGATTTGTGTTATTTTATGACGCTGTTGAGTATAATGACATAGAATGTCTTTGTAGGATTGAACACCTGACAGGTTTCAAAAACCTGTCAGGTGTGGCTCCCTCGGAATAACATGTCAAAGACTCTTCATCACTTACAAAGTGACCCCCATCAAAAATCTTGCTTGGGCCGTTCGCTGCCTTGCGGGGCGGCCATTACGGTAAAATATAAACCTCCCCGTCGTCTTGCCATTTCGGTTTATAACAACGGATTCATAACAAAATATATCAAAAAAATGGTTACTGAAATTATGGTGTGTATCGTCAGTACATTATTGATGTACTGTTTTTCCTCAATACTCAAGTCTGAAGCTGTATATAGGGGAATAATAAAGGGGGGTGGTAAAACAAGTAGGGTGAACAAAGCAGCCTCAAATAACTTATCCAACTGTAATAAACCCCGAATCAAATAGAAATTCAAAATCAGAGCCAGGGGGATCAAAATACCTAAACGAATTATCGCTACAAGCAAAGCATCCCCCAGGCCAGCGCGATTGATTTTAATGCCATACCCAACGATAATCAAGATCAGGGGAACCGTGAGATTGCCCAGAAATTCAAAAACGGCCATTAAAGCACCCGTAACAGGTAATTGATAAAGCAATTCTTGTGCCCCCAAAAGATTGAAAAGAATACCGGCCAAGATAGCTATGACGACTGGCGCGGATAGGAAAGACCTGGCTACCTCTTTGGGATTTTGCCCCCCATCGCGTTTTACCAAAAGTAAAGGCAGAAATACAAACCAGATGAAGATCTCGTGCCCCAGGTCTACCACAGCAATGTAACCAATCTTCTCTATACCATAGGCAGCCCCAAAAAGGCTGATTCCTAACATCCCATATTCAAAGCCCGTGGTAAGATATGGAAAGTAGGAATATCGAATATCCAATTGCCTTCTGATTAATTTTCCCAGCAGAAATAGTAAGACACAGAGCAAAAATGTAAAACCAAAAATGACAAAATAGGACGACTTCAATTCAACATTCAGAAATGAAATAAAAAGTACCGCTGGTAGCGCAAAGTTCACTACAATCTTTCGTAACTCTTCAATTGTAGTCTCGACCAAAAAATTCTTGCGGCGAGTCCAATAACCCAACGAAATGAGAAAAAGAATAGGTAAAACCTGGTTGAGAATCTGAATTGTCTGTTCCATATTTGCCTGGCTGCTTTACAAAACTATTGAAAGAAGTTACATCCTTGATACTTTCATATCGTCATTCGATGGTTACGGATATTCATCCGTAACCCCTACTCGCCAGATTTCAATCTGTAAAACCCACCTTACGTGATTTTATCAAGCACAATCAAGCTGTCATCCCCCAACAGATAATTCCGGGCGCTGGAATACTTCCAATCTTCCGGTTTCTCCACACCCCCTTTCCTTAGATGGAGACTGGTGGTGATAAAGTAGGTATTGGTTTCGGGGGTGACTTTGTATTTGGAACGCATCGGCGGATTGAAATCCTGTTTATACGGGTGACGAATGGATATCCGTCACCAGCGAAATCCGTAGAGATGATGGGTGCGGGTATCTACCCGCAGCCGGGTATTGGGCCGGACTGAAATCCTGTTAATACGGGTATCGAATGGGTATCCGTCGCCAGCGGAATCCTTTACGAGACAAGTCATGGCAACTACCCAGTAGTACCTCGATCGTCATTCCCGACAAACAAGGGCCACATGGTTGGGAAATATCGATCACGTAGTAATAGCATAATGCTCATAAAGCCAAGCGGTCCGACAAGTTGCTGAATCTGAAAGGAGCGTGGTTCGTGTGCCACATGTTCAGCGAAATCGTAAGAGCTAAAATCTGTTAGGTTGTCCTTATATTCAATATGAGGATAGCCAATCACATCGCCCCCCTCGATCCGAAACAACCCTTCTGTGTCAAATGCTTGCCAATATTCTGGAGAGATTTTGCTAGCCTTAATATCGTTAACAACATCACTGTAGAACTGTTTGTCGCCTAAAAAAGCTGCCAGATCAGATATTACAGAAGCCAAAAGGCTTCCACTTCGTTCTCGTTTTGACATAAACTCAAAGGGATGCCCAAACAATGTAACGATCTCGTCGGAGGGATCTGCTTCTAAGAAGGCTAATCCCCATCCTTCTTCATAGCGGTCACACAACCAAACGGTGACATTCTTAAGGAAGTCGAGAGTATTTTCAGAACGAGAGGTCACATCTAGAACAATGACTGGCAAGACTAACGAAACTGCGTAGCGATCACTTGGAATGTGTGCACAACCTGGCTCCCTTAATACAAAATCTTCGATGAAGGACGCTATCTGGCTCCTGGACTTGGCATCATCCTCTAAGAAGTACAAAAAGCCGGAAACCTCCAAGATACGGGCACAGTGAATCAAGTAAGTAATCATAGCACCAGGACCTTCGATAACCCTAACGAGGTTCTGATTTGCTTCTTGCCAGAGCTGTTTCACATCAGAGTGATAAACACCGCAAACTAGGCGCACTTTTTCTAACGCTCGTTCATATAGCGTGAGCATTTGCGAAGTTTCGACAGAAGTTTTCGCCGCCCGGTGCATCTCATCTAAAATGACACGCAGCACAGCCAGATATGCATGCATAGCCTCATAAAACAAACCGTGTTCAATGCACTGAGAAGCAATAATTTCTGACTCTATAGCGGCCCCCAAGAGCCTTTTGTTTTTGTCGAGTGATTCATTGACCCAGTAACGTGAGTGCCGTTCGATCTCGCGTTCTGAAAGATCGTTTTGAAGGCTCTTGCCATAGAGCATATAGAAGTTGCCCAGGCTAGAGAAACCAGATGCAGTTGCACGGTGCATACCTCCAAGGCCATAACTCTCAAGATAGTCGGCCAATCTCTCGCGATCCCATAGACAAATAGGATGTAGCTTATATTGCTGCTCTATCCGAGTATTCAGATCTTGGAGGCCAAGAGCCGCATTTCCTTTGAGTCGTCCAGTTGTAATTAGAACCACCTGATGAGACAGGTTTCTATCAAAGTCGGGATGGGATAGTCCAGTCAGAACAGATTCAAGCATCTGCCCCATTATGCCATCACGCCAGTCGGATTGACTAACATCACCTGCCTTCGATTGGAATGAGTACTGTATCTCGACTCCACTCTCAACCTTCTTGGCGATGAAGTCTTTGCTAAACTCAACTTGTCCGTGCGTATAATGAACATCGTAAAAACCCATTGCAGGTAAGAGAGTCAAGAAGGGTAAATCGAACTCACGCTCTTTGACAGTATCAAGATAATCGACGAGTACGTTTCTTAGCATAATACTCCGTTTTTTTTCGCTCCATAATTTCAGCGTGGCGTTTTTCCTGTTCTGGAGTGGGTTTCATATTCCTAATTCGCTCGACCATCATCGGATGCATGACCAACGCAGGAAGTATGGGTTCTCCTTCTTCGTCAAACTCTATGTAGAGTCTTTCTAGTGCGTCATTCAACATATCGAACGAGAACGGTTTTCCTCTTGCATCGAGTGATGTCCCGACGGCATTCGTGACCTCCCCTAAACCTTTGAAGAATTCAGGCGCAAATGCTTGAATACTAGAGGTTGCTAGTTCAGCCAAAAACTGCACATAGTCTTCGATTTCAGTATTGTGGATGGTGTCCATGTTTATGGACGACTCGGCCTCAATAACAGGCATTGTTTGATCTAGCGGCAATGCTCCTCTCACATTTCGTACAGGGCCATAGTGTTCAGTAGACCGCCAAGGCATCAGGCCGAACAACGGATCTACTGAGAAGAAACCCTTCACAACTTGATCTGTGAATCTTAACATCGCTTTCTCGTAAGCGGGTATCAGAAATCTCAACTTTGCCATTTATTTTCCTCGAAGTGATACTTTTCGCCACCCAACAAGGCTCAGCCAGACGCAGAGCCTACTCTGTCAAAACACCGCCCCATTCCACACGGCGTAATAATACATCACCACACTCACAAACAACAGGCTGTCGGAGCGGTCCAAAAAACCGCCGTGACCGGGGAAGAGGTTGGAGGTGTCTTTCACGCCCACGTGGCGCTTCATCAATGAGATGGACAGGTCACCGAACAACGCCACCAGGGGCACCATCGCCCCGGCCACCAGCCCGGCGGTCCAACCGATGTTGGCGAACGGAATCACGATCGCCGCGCCGATAACGCCGCCCATAATCCCGGCGAGAAAACCTTCCCAGGTTTTGTGGGGGCTGTGGCGCGGCCACAGTTTATGCCGCCCCATGGCCTGCCCCACCAGGTAGGCCGCCGTGTCCGCCAGCCAGGTAGAAATCAGGGCCAACCAGACCCAGGCCAGGCCGTCGGCCAACTGCCGTAGGGCCACCAGATGGCCCAGTCCCCAGCCGATGTACAGTCCCCCGGCCAGGGTCAAGGCCCAATCGGCGGTGGGAGCGGGGGTGTGGCGGAAAAGCTGCCAGGCCATTGAAATTAAAATGGCCGCGCTGAGCAGCAGGGGCAGGTTCACCTCGGACCGGTACCCGTACCCTACCAACAGCACAATCAAACCGAGCGTGACATAGAGGTTGGGGGCATACCCGCCCACCTTCATCATCCGGACAAATTCCCAGCCCGCAATCAAGGCAAACACGGCCACTACCAGAACAAACCACAGCTCGCCCAGAAAAACCACAACAGCAACAATGGGAATTGCAATTAAGGCGGTAATAATTCGGGTACGCAGCATGGTCTATCCCTTTCGGTTGGTAGAGGTGAAAACGCAAGTGATAGGTCTCAAAGCCTGGTTTGGGACGGCGAATTCATTGCTTAGGACTTTACGCAGTTGAGCGTCTGAATGTCATCCTTTGGCTGCGCTCAGGATAAGTTTGACGATAGGGCCTGACAGGTCAGGAGGGAGAAATCCCCCAATACGCCGTCTGCAAGCATAGTTTTCGGGGATTTCTCAGGCTTCGCCTTCGAAATGACATGAACTGCGTAAGTCCTTAAATTACCTGCTCATTGCCCTTACCATTGTTTGAGGTATCAGACGCTGTTGCAGCCACATCTGCCTCGGATGGTGAGGGTTCTTCGCCATTTTCAACGCTGTTTTTTTCTTTCGGGGCCAACACCGCCACCGAGGCCACCACATCGTCGCCCTTCAGGGCCATCACTCGCACGCCCTGGGTGGCCCGGCCCAGTTGGGAAATACTCTTGATGGCCGTGCGTAAAATAACGCCGTCTCGGGAAATAAAGGTGATATCGCCCTTATCGGAAACCACGCGCGCGGCCACAATTTCGCCGGTGCGGTTTAGGCTCTTGGCCAGGGTGCGGATGCCGCTGCCGTTGCGCCGTTGCAGGGTGTATTCGCCCAGCGAGGTTCGTTTGGCAAAACCCTTCTCCGTCACCACCAATAAATCGGCCCCGGCCTCAACCACGTCCATCCCCCGAATTTCATCACCGGCTCTCAGCCGCATCGCGCCCACCCCGGCGGCGGTGCGACCCATAGGCCGCACATCCTCCTCGTTAAAGCGAATGGCCTGCCCCTGGCCCGATACAATGACAATTTGGTTGTTGCCGTTGGTCAGTTTCACCCAGCCCAGTTCATCGTCCTCGTCCAGGTTCAAGGCAATCAGGCCGCTGGGCCGCACCGAAGAAAACTCATCCAAATCAACCCGTTTGATGCGGCCTTTGCGGGTCAGCATCACCAGATATTTGGCCTGTTCAAATTTGGGCACGGCCACGGTGGCCGTGATTTTTTCGCCGGGCGAGATGTTGATCAAGTTGATAATGGACGAACCTTTGGCCGTCCGGGTGGCGTCGGGAATCTGGTAGGCTTTTTCAGAATAAACTTTGCCCTTGTCCGTGAAATAGAGGATGGTATCCAGGGTGCTGGCGGCAAACAGAAATTCAACCTCATCCTCATCGCGGGTGGTCATGCCGGTCACGCCGCGCCCACCGCGAACCTGGCTGCGATAAGTTTGAACCGGCACTCGTTTGATATAACCCCGTTGGGTCAGCGAAATCAGCACTTTTTCATCTTTAACCAGGTCTTCCTCGTCAAAGTCCTCAGTCACGTCCACCAAAATGCGGGTGCGCCGTTCGTCGCCATATTTTTGTTTCAGTTCGGCCAGGTCTTCTTTGATGAGGCCCAAAATCTTTTCGGGATTGGCCAGCAGGTCTTCCAGGTAGGCAATGGTCTGCATCACTTCCTGGTACTCGTCTTCAATCTTCTGACGTTCCAAAGCGGCCAGGCGGCGCAGCTGCATATCCAGAATCGCCTGGGCCTGGGCCTCGCTGAGGTTGAATTTTTTCACCAATTGGGTGCGGGCGGTTTCGGCGTCTTGGCTCTGGCGGATGGTCTGGATCACCTCATCCAGGTTGCCCAGGGCAATGCGCAAACCTTCCAGAATGTGGGCGCGCTGTTTGGCCTTTTCCAAGTCAAACCGGGTGCGGCGGGTAATCACGTCGCGCCGGTGTTCGATGTGCTCGGCAAGGGCGCGTTTGAGCGGCAGCAGCCGTGGCACCCCGTCGACCAGGGCCAGCATGTTGATGCCAAAGGTTGATTGCAGGGCCGTGTATTTGAAGAGCTGGTTCTGCACTTTTTTCGGCTGCGCCCCGCGCTTCAGCTCGATGACGATAGACAGGCCCGCCCGGTCCGACTCGTCGCGCAGGTCGGAAATATCCTTGATCCGGCCCTCGCGGACCAAGTCGGCAATCCGTTCCAGAAGCGAAGATTTGTTGATCTGGTAGGGAATCTCGCTGACCACAATGCGATGGCGATTGCCCTTGATCTCCTCGATTTTGGCCACCGCCCGCATGGTGATGCGCCCCTTGCCGGTGGCATAGGCATTGATCAACCCTTCCTGGCCAAAAATCGTGGCGCCGGTGGGGAAATCCGGCCCCTTGACAAACTTCATCAAATCGTCAACGGTAACCTCGTCAAAGTCATCGTAACGGTCAATGAGATAGGTGAGAGCGTCACAAATTTCGTTCAGATTATGGGGGGGAATATTGGTGGCCATGCCCACGGCAATGCCAGAGGTGCCGTTGAGTAACAGGTTTGGCAAACGGGCGGGCAGAACTTGCGGCTCTTGCAAACTGCCGTCAAAGTTGTCAACCCAGTCAATCGTGTCCTTGTCAATATCGGCCAGCATCTCCTGCGAAATTGGGGCCAGACGCGCCTCGGTGTAACGCATGGCAGCCGGGCTATCGCCATCGATGCTGCCAAAGTTGCCCTGGCCATCGATCAAAGGATAGCGCATAGAAAAATCCTGGGCCATGCGGACCATGGCGTCGTATACGGCCGTGTCGCCGTGGGGGTGATATTTACCCAACACATCGCCCACCACCCGGGCGCTTTTGCGGTAAGGGGTATTGTGACGGATGCCCATATCGTGCATGGCGTAGAGGATGCGGCGGTGGACGGGTTTCAGGCCGTCGCGGGCGTCGGGCAAGGCCCGAGCCACAATCACGCTCATGGCGTAATCCAGGTAGGCCACTTTCATTTCGTTTTCAATGTCTACGGGTTTGACAATTCCTATTTCCATGTAGTTTCTCCGGTCGTGAATAGCGCGGTAACAATTCTTATGTTAGAGCAAGGCCTGACAGGTTTTTGTGAGATAGTCATTTTTGCTAAAAAATTTGGGGCCAAACCGGTCAGGACTGATCACACTCGCTCAAATCCTGTTCAAACGGATGGCCGTTTTGCCAGCCAAGTTGGCCGGTTTGTCGCCAATGTTCCAGACGGCGGATGGTAATTTCGCAGTAAACCGGGTCGATGTCCATGGTGAAACAGCGCCGCTGGTTAAGCTCGCTGGCTATCAGGGTGGCCCCAGAATGGCTGAAGAAGTCAATCACCCGGTCGCCGGGTTGGGAACTGGCCTGGATGATCCGCTCGATGGCCTTGAGCGGTTTCTGGGCGTAACAGCCGGAAACGTTCTCCTCCATTCGATAAAAAACCTGTTGCACATCCACCCACACGTTGCCCGGTCGAATGGCCGATGATTTGCTGCGTTCTAAATTTTCGGTCAGGCGGCCGTCAACCTCTTTGTAATACCCCCGCAAGATTTTGGGGATGTCGGTGTACTGCACCGCAAAAAACGGGTTGCCCTTAACGTAATAAAGCAATTCTTGCCGCACGGCCATCCAATTTTTCTGGGTGCCGTAGCCGCGCTGATTGCGCATAGTCAAAAAGCTGCGCGGGGTAAAATCAGACTCGCGCATCATCAACATAAAATCGGGCAGGGGTTGAAAATGGTTGTTCTGATCCGCCCCCAACCACACATACAGCGAGCTATCTTTGGCCAATACGCGCCAGGTTTGCTCAATCCAGCGGCGACACCAATCGATGTATGCCTGGAGTTGTCTCTGCGCAAAGGCAACCAGGTTGTACGGCGGGTCGTGGATGGCCAGTTGCGCCGTTTCTCCGCCCATCAGGGCGTCAATATCGGCGGCTTTGGCGGCATCCAAACAACCGACTCGATGCCGGTGCAGGGGGTCGGACCAAAGCTCACCCGGTTTCAAACGACAAAACGGCAATATCTTTTGCCGGAAGGCTTCATCCTTATCCAGTCTGGGTAAAGGGTTTTGCTTCATCAGAAGAAAGTTTTTGGCCGACTCTGCGCAACGTTTCCATAAAGATAGTATAGCATAGCTCGGCCTTACCGACAATCGGTTTGTACTTTTCTCGAACCGGCTAAAAGTCCACATATAGTGGTAGTTAGCTAAAAAAATGGCTTTGGTGCCACTATATGTAGACTCGAGATCCGGCACCTGGACCACTGGTTCAAACGTTGGGCCGATATTTGAGGCTTGCCATCCCCCAGGTGTCTGGGGATCGTTTTTAAGCAAGCATCACATGTGGGATGACGTGCCTTATACAAACACGATGCTGATTTGTAAGGGGAGAAGGCAGGGGTTATGTACCAGGAAGATACAAACCAATCCTATCCGCTTCGGCCCGTGTCTCTTGCTGGATGGTCACGGCTTCGTCGGCTTTGCCCTGCTCAAGTAAAAATTGGGCATAATGTGACCGGGTACGTAACCAAGCGAGTTGGTAGCCAAATTGTTGAGAGCGGACCAAGGCTTGCTCATACATCGTCTCGGCGGCGGTCGTGTCACCTTTAGCGGCGTAGATTTGGGCCAGAGTGGCTTCGGCCAGATTAATGTATTCCCGATTTTCGGCGTCTTCAACCAGTTGGAGCGCATCATCCGCCGCGGCCTTCGCTCGATCAATCTTGCCCTGGGCCAGACTGACCTGGGCCATCAGTAGATAGATTTCGCTCAGAATGTAGGGGTGGCGTCTGCCGACTTCCGAAAGTAGGTGCAGGGCCTTGGTCAACAGGGGAAGCGCTTTATCTGGCTGACCCTGATAGAGCAACATCCGGCCCTGATTGGCATAAACAGTTCTCAGGCCATCGCGATGGTGGGTTTCTTCAAAAATTTGCTGCGCTGAGGCAAACTCTGACGCTGCCAGCGCAAAATCCCCTCGCTCGACGGCCACTCGTCCCAGATGATTCAGGCTGTAACCCTGTCTCCCTCTGTGATCCGATTTCTGGTACAGTTCCAGAGCCTGAGTAAAGACAGATTGGGCTTCACCGAGTCGGCCTTGCGAGAGATACACCTGCCCCAATCGAGGATAGATTTCGGCCAGACCGGTTTCAGAGCCATGGTGCTGCAGACCGGTCAGGGCTTGCTGATACCATGCTTCTGCCTCGCGCAGTTGACCGGTTAGCCAGTAAATCATCCCCAGATGCGACTGCGCCGTAATCCGCTCAATTTCAGAGATTCCCTCCATTCCCAACACGAGATCAGCGCGCTGGATTGCAAATTCGTACTCGTCAAATTGCCAATGTGTTTGCGCCAAACCGTTCAGAATCCGGGACTGGTCGGCGACATCGTTGGCTTGTTGGGCCAGAGCCAGGGCCTGTTCAAACGCCCGCACTGAGGCTGCCGGTCGCCCTTTCAAACGATAAAGATAGCCCAAAGCTTTGAGAGCCGCCCGGGATTCGGCCAGTTCACCGGCTCGACGGTAATACATGATGGCGCTATCAAACGCATTAACCGCTATGGCTTGACGCCCGGCCAGTTCCAGATGACGGGCCGCCTCGTTGGTTGCCCCGGCCTGCTCGTAATGATAACCCACCAGAATAGGATCGTCCTGCTGCCGGAGGAGCATATCGGCAATTTGCCGATGCAGTTCGCGTCGACGGGTGTTGGTCAAGGTAGAGGTCAACGCCTTGGCCACATCCGCGGGGCGGAACGTGTACCGTTGGTCGCCAATCTGGCGCAGGAGTCGTTTTTTTAGGGCATCGTCCAGCACGTTCTGGGCCATTGTTTGGTTGGTTTTACCCCCCAACAAAGTTAACCACGGTTCAAAGTTAAATTCAGGGCCCGGCTCAAGCAGGGCCGCCAGAGCCAGGGCTTCCCGGCTGCTTTTTGGCAGTTTCTCCATTTGGCGGGTGAATGCGCCCAGCACTGCCTTGGGTAAAAAGGCGTCGCCGGGTACTTCGATTTCTTCGGTTGGCGTGTACAGCCACTGGCCGCTTTCATTTTGATGGAGCTGTTTTGTGTCCAGTAAATGTTGTGTAATTTCCTCGATTCTCCGGGGATTGCCCTGGCTGCGTTCGACAATTGACTCGACCAGTGGATCAGGCACGGCGTTGCCAACCAGGTTGGTAAGGTGGGCTTTAACAGCATCTGCTGGTAGTGGCGCGAGGGTGATAAGCTGGTATTCGTCGGTGGCAAGGGTATCGAGCCAGGGGAGGGCTTCTTTGGTAGGCCGACAGGTCGCCACAATTAATAACGGCAGTTGCGCTTGTTGCAACAGGAAGTGGGTGAGGGCCGCACTGGCTTCGTCGAGCACTGCGGCGTTTTCCAGAAAAATTACAGATGGACCAAGGTCGGTTAGAATAGCCAGCACTGTGGCAAAAAATTGCCACTCGATTTGGCCAGGGTCGCTAGAGCTTTCGGGAAGTCTATCGCTGAGGGCTTTCCAGAGGCCGCTACTCTCGGGGACAATCTTCCTGGTAGGTTCAGCCGACTCCTCTGCGGAGATTGATGAGGATGCCAGGTTCAATAAACGGGCCAAGCCGGGAATCTGTTTAAGGAGTCGGTCGGTTTGTTCGGTGGTGATGGTTTTTTGGGTCAACTGCTTATCCAGGATCGTGGCCAGAATGTCGGCATAGGGCGCGTAAGGCGCGCCGGACTCGTCACAGCGACCGGCTAAGGCCGCAAAACCCTGGTCAACCACGTGCTGGCCTAAAAACTCGGTGACCAATTTGCTTTTGCCCTGGCCTCGTTCTCCCTGTATCACCAGCAGCCGTGGCTGAACGGCTTGTTGACATTCGGCCCAGATGGCGGCAAGCTGTTTGATTTCGTCGTCGCGGCCAACCAGGGGCCTGGCCTCCGGATCGAGCAGGTCAAGGTGCGACTGGCTGAACTTGTGCCGGATTTGAATGGACCGCAGGGTGTCGATTGCGTCCCCGGCGGAAGCGTAACGGTCCGCCGGATCTTTGGCCAAGAGACGCATCGTAGCCCGTTCCAAAGCTAGGGGGACATCAGGCACAAGGTCGCGCAGCGAGCGGGGAGATTGCTCCAGATGGGCCTTGAGCAGTTCATCTAGGTTGTTGAATTGAAAGGGGTAATGTCTGCCGCTGGCCATCTCAAAAAGCATCACGCCTAACGCGTACAAATCGGCCCGGCCATCGGTGGCTTCGCCCTCAATTTGTTCCGGCGACATGTAAGCTGGCGTGCCAGCCATGTATTCGGTGCCTTTGGCCAGCAGCGAGATGAGTCCGGCCACCCCAAAATCGGTCAACTTGATGCCATCTTTTTGCATCATTACGTTGTCGGGTTTGATATCGCGATGAACAATGCCTTTGCCGTGCGCGTATTGCAGCGCCTGCAAAATGTCAATGGCCACTTCCAGGATGATTTGCAGGGGCAGCGGCCCGGACCACCCGGCCATAACGTCCGACAGCGGTTTGCCTTCCACGTACTCCATAATTAGGCAGAAATTTTTCTCTTTTTTGTCAAAAATTGCATCGTAAATAGCCGTGATGTTGGGATGATTCAGGCTGGCCAACATGCGTGCCTCGGCCAAAAACGTCTCGTTGTCAGGGGCATCCTGGCTGGTTTTCAAGTACTTGAGTGCTACCGGACGATTGAGAAGGCTGTCGGTTGCCAGCCAAACCTCGCCCATTGCGCCCGCGCCGAGTTTGTGTTGAATCACGTATCTGGTCTGCGAGTCGGCCATTATATCTGACACCCTTTCTGCGGAAAGGTTAGTTTTGGGAGGGATGGAAATGGGGTAAAAAAATTAATACGTTTCATTGTAGCACGGGGTGAGAGTAGTGACAAACGATGTGGGCAAAGTGAGGTTGGTTGGCTTGCTCAGGGTTGACCGAAAGGACAAAATTAGGTAGACTGGGGCGGGATCAATCCAATTGATGAGGGCAATCATGTCCGGCCAAGTTGAAGCGGTACGGAGAATCGCTGTTGGTTGTTGTGGCTAAGACTGATCCTCAGCCGCAGCCTGAAAAGGCCATCCCGTCTCAAATAACCACCCCGTGACTTATTTCTAATTTCTCACTGTCCACTGTTAAATGCTCACTTCTAATTTGCGGCTCTGTGGTGATGTTTTACGTTTCACGCTTTGTGGGTATAATATGCTACCCAACCATCATCCCACGAGGTGATTGAATTGATCGTCAACGATATTGCCCAACTGATTGAAGCAGCCATTAAAAAGGCGCAGAAAAAGGGCGACCTGCCCAGGTTTGATATTCCCGAAGTCGTTGTTGAGCGGCCCAAAGATGTCACGCACGGCGACTATGCCTCGCCCGTGGCGATGGGCTTGGCCCGTTACGCCCGCATGGCCCCGGTGCAGATTGCGGAGAAAATTGTCAACCGGCTGGCCCAGGCCGATTACCTGGGCGAGGCCACGGTTGCGCGGCCCGGTTTCATTAACATCCGCCTGTCCGAAGCTTGGCTGGCTCGGCAGGTCGAAACCATCCTGGCCGAGGGCGATAACTTTGGCCGGGTCAATCTGGGGCAGGGTAAAAAAGTCCAGGTAGAGTTCATCAGCGCCAACCCCACCGGCCCCCTGGCGGTTGGCTCCGGACGAAATGCCGTGATTGGCGACACCCTGGCCAGCGTGCTCGAGGCCGCTGGTTATACCGTGCAGCGGGAATTTTACACCAACGACATTGGTACCCAGGTGGAAAATATGGGCAAGGCCATGTATGCTCGCTATGCTCAAGCGTTGGGCATTGCCGAGCCGGACCCCGAGGAATACCAGGGTGAGTACTTGGTTGAGATGGGACAAGCGGCAGCCCAGGAGTTTGGCGATAAGTACCTGCACGTTGACCGAGACGAGGCGCTGGCCTTTATGGGGCAGTATGCTCTGGATAAAATAGTTGCCGGTATTAAAGAAGACTCGGCCTTGATTGGCGTTCATTTTGACCGTTGGTTCTCTGAAAAGAGCCTGTACGACGAGGGCACGTACGGACTGGCGTTTAACAAACTCAGCGCCAAGAATATGATCATCGAGCGCGATGGGGCGGTGTGGCTCAGGAGTGAGGACGAGGACGATAAGGAAAACGTGATTGTTCGTTCCGATGGCCGCCCTACCTATTTTGCCTCGGACATTGCCTACGTGTGGGACAAGCTAGTGAAGCGTGGCTTTGAATGGGCCATTTACGTGTGGGGGGCCGACCATCACGGCCACGTTAAAC
This sequence comes from Anaerolineae bacterium, assembly GCA_016926805.1. Lineage (GTDB taxonomy): Bacteria > Chloroflexota > Anaerolineae > 4572-78 > J111 > JAFGNV01. The sequence continues at coordinate 37,547 of JAFGNV010000125.1, read as the reverse complement.
GGGTGAAAAACGCGGCCAAATCACTGGGACTGGACCCTGATTGGATTACGATTGTCCTCTACCAGTTAGTCTCCATTACCCGCGACGGTGTACCCGTGCGCCAGAGCAAGCGAACGGGCGATTTCATTACCGTGCGCGAGGTGGTGGATGAAATCGGCCCGGATGCCTTCCGTTTTATGTTGCTCACCCGCTCCGCCGACAGCCAGATGGAACTGGACTTGACCCTGGCCACCAAACAGAGCAACGAAAACCCGGTGTATTACGTGCAGTACGGCCACGCCCGCATTGCCAGCATCTTTCGCAAAGCCGAAGAAGAAGGCGCCTCGATGGCCGGTGGTGAGGTGACCTTATTGACCCATCCCTCGGAACTGGAACTTATCCGGCACATGCTGCGGCTGCGGGAAGTGATCGCCCTGGCTGCCGAAACTTTGTCGCCGCACCAGCTCACTTATTATGCCCAGGAGTTGGCTTCTGCCTTCCACGCCTTTTACCGCGATTGCCGGGTGGTCAGCGACGATGCCGCCCTCACGGCGGCCCGACTTAAACTGGTCAAGGCGGCCCAAATTACCCTGGCCAACACCTTGCATCTGATGGGCATGACGGCCCCGGAGCGGATGTAGGGGGAAGTAGGTAGTAGACGGTAGACAGTAGACGGTAGACAGTAGACGGTAGACAGTAGACGGTAGGCAGTAGACGGTAGGCAGTAGACAGTAGACAGTAGACAGGTAATAAAGATTCCTATATCCTCTCTCTATTGAGGAGACCCATGCAGCAAGCGTATCCCATTTTGGAATACGATCCCGAATCTGAGGCCATCATCGAGCCAGGGAAACTGCGCCGGCCCTTGCCCAACATGCCAGAGCATTGCATTGTCTGCTTTTTCCAGAACGTGATTGATCATTTTGTCGAGCAGGGGTTGGCCGAAGAAATAGAATCACTCAATAGTGAAATGGGTCGCCATCCGATTTATAGATTTCACTATGCCGGTCATCAGGCGGTAACCCTGTTTCATCCGGGGGTGGGCGCGCCGTTGGCGGCAGGTCTGTTGGAAGAAGTGATTGCCCTGGGTGGCAAAAAATTCATTGCCTGCGGCGGGGCCGGGGTACTGGATCGGGAGATTGCCGTAGGGCATCTGCTTGTGCCGACGGCAGCCATTCGTGATGAGGGCACCTCCTATCATTACCTGCCTCCATCCCGCGAGGTATCACCGTCGCCCGAGGCTATTGCGGCTATCGAAACTGTATTGAAACGCCGGAACGTAGATTATCTACTGGCCAAAACCTGGACCACCGACGCTTATTTCCGCGAAACCCGGCAAAAAACAGCAATGCGCAGGTCCGAAGGCTGCCTGACCGTCGAAATGGAAGCGGCGGCCATGTTTGCCGTTGCCCAATTCCGTGGGGTGCAAATTGGCCAGATTCTCTACGGTGGCGATAACCTGGATAGCGACGCCTGGGATCATCGCGATTGGGAAAACAGGTGGTCGATTCGAGAAAGATTGGTGGGGTTGGCGGTTGAGGTGTGTTTGGCCATACGGCCAGACCATGCAGGCCCCTGAGAATATCGACACGGCGCTCCGCCAGGCCGGGGCAAGCCTTACCAACACAAACAGGTGAGTAAAAGGGAGCAACTGTCATGGAGCGTAAAGTAAAAACCGACGAATGGCTCCAAACAGATACGCGCGCGCGCCAGGGTGATAGCCAGGACGAATGCCAGAGCACTAAACAACACGAGACACGGTGTTGGAATCGGACGATTTTTGTGCCCACCGGCATGCAGCCCATCGACATCATCAATGCCTATCCGTTCGAGTTACCTCTGCCTCCGTTTCATTCCGGACAGATGGGGGTTAACAAGCACGATGTCGAGTGCATCGCTTCGGCGATGGTGGACCCTAACCTCAGATGGCGCAATATGGGTGATTTTATGATTGCGCCATGTGAAGCAGTGAGTTGGCCCAAGAGAATAGTTGAGACTTATGGTTTGAATCCCAAAGATTACGAGGGTGAGCAGGTGCTCCTGACCGGACACCACCGCTTTTTAGCCCTCCTTCTTTTTGGTATCCCCCCGGCAGAGCTTCCACCTCTTCAAGTCAGAACAGCCCCCATGCCCGTGCCGTATGTATTCCCCTGGTCAATCGTTGAGTGGGGCGCATAATTGGAGAATTAAGCGGTGAAAATTAGCTGGATTGAACCCGGTGTGCTGGCCGCGAGTGGTATCCCTTTGGGGGTAAAAGATTTACAATCCCTGCACAAGCAAGGCATTCGTGCCATTGTCACCTTAACCGAACATCCCCTGACGGTGCAACAAGAAATTACGTCTCAGAAATTGACGGAAATCGGCTTAACCTGTTTCCATGCGCCTGTGGTTGACCAGTATCCACCCGATGTAGCCACCGTGTGGAAAACAGCGCAATTCATCAAACAGATGAAGGACCAGGGCCAACCCGTGCTGATTCATTGCCACGCCGGGGTCGGGCGAACCGGCACCATGTTGCACGCTTATTATCTGGCCGAGGGATTCAGTCTGGACGAGGCCAGGGCCAAAGTGAAAGCCCGTATGCCCACCGGTCAGTTTATCATGTTGTCAAACGCGCAAAGGACGTTTTTAGAAGAGCTTGCCACGCAAATATCGGGGGCTTAGCCAGGTCAGAGAAAAAAGGCAGTTTGCCCCAGGGTCAAATAAGTTGTAAGATGTGCAGCAAGATTCAACCCCCTGGAGGTCCCCTATATGCGTATTCTCTATCTTGACCTTGACAGCCTGCGCCCCGACCACCTTGGCTGCTACGGTTATCGCCGTAACACCAGTCCCAACATTGATACCCTGGCCGGGCAAGCCACCCGGTTCGACAACTGCTACGCCACCGACACTCCCTGCTTGCCCTCTCGCAGCGCCTTGTGGAGTGGCCGCTGCGGATTTCATACGGGCGTGGTCAATCACGGCGGCGTGGCGGCGCAGCCTTTTATTGAAGGGCCTGACCGGGGTTTTCGTGATTTATTCGATGCAACCGGCTGGATGAGCGCCCTGCGCCGCGCTGGCTTCAAAACCGTCACCGTCAGCCCCTTTGGCGAGCGGCACGCGGCCTGGCACTGGTATGCCGGTTACAACGAAATCTACAATACCGGCAAAGGTGGGATGGAACGCGCCGATGAAATCACCCCACCCACCCTCGACTGGATTAAGCGTAATGCTCGCAACGACAACTGGTTCCTCCACGTCAACTATTGGGACCCGCACACTCCCTACCGCACCCCGGCAGAATTCGGCAATCCCTTTGCCGGTGATCCGCTACCGGACTGGCTCACCGAAGATGTATGGCAGTCGATGTGGGCGGGATACGGCCCGCACAGTCCCCAGGAGCCGCACGGCTTTGGCGGGGAAACTTTCTACCAGGACTATCCCCGGGTACCGGCCCAGATTGACTCAATAGCCGCAGTGAAGCAATGGCTTGACGGCTACGATGTGGGCGTGCGCTATGCTGATGAACATATTGGCCAGTTGCTCAATGCCCTGGCCGATGAAGGTGTGTTGAACGAAACCATCATCATCGTCAGCGCCGACCACGGGGAAAACCTGGGCGAACTCAATGTGTGGGGCGACCACCAGACTGCCGATGAAATTACCTGCCGTGTGCCGTTGATTGTACGCTGGCCCGGCCTCACCGACCAACCCCGTGTGGATCGCGCCCTGCACTATCATTTTGACTGGGCAGCTACGTTGATTGAGATGGCCGGTGGTCGGGTACCCGACAATTGGGACGGTTTGCCTTTCACCCAGGCTTTCCGCCAGGGTCGTGAAGCGGGGCGCGATTATCTCGTTGTCAGCCAAAATGCCTGGGCCTGCCAGCGCAGCGTGCGGTTTGATGACTATATCTGCCTGCGTACCTATCACGATGGTTACAAAATGCTCGAGCCAGTGATGCTCTTTAATCTGATAGACGACCCCCATGAACAGCAAAACCTGGCCGAGGTCCGACCTGATCTGGTGGATACGGCGATGACGATGCTGACCGGGTGGTGCCACGCCATGGCCGCTACCAGCCAGCACCAGGTTGACCCCATGGTGACAGTACTCCGTGAAGGCGGCTCGTTTCACACCCGGGGCCAGCTTCCGGCCTACCTGGCTCATCTTCGCGCAACGGGCCGTGCTCACCTTGCCGATGTGTTGGCAGCGCGGCATGCTGATGAACTATAAATTTGAACAAAAAAATCTAACTGGTGGAAATGAATGCCCGCGCCGTGGGATTGGACTTGGTGCGGGATAATCATTCTCAGGTCTTAAACGGAATTGGCAGAAATTCGGAAGGAGGCTGATTTAATGAAAGCTATCATGGTTATGTTCGACTCGCTCAACCGGCACATGCTGCCACCCTACGGCTGCGAGTGGATTCACGCGCCCAATTTTGAAAGATTGGCCGGACGAACCGTTACGTTTGAAAATTACTATGTGGGCAGCATGCCCTGCATACCTGCCCGGCGCGACCTGCACACCGGGCGCTACAATTTTCTGCATCGTAGCTGGGGACCCCTGGAGCCATTTGACGACTCGATGCCGCAAATTCTCCGAGAGAATGGCGTCTACACCCACCTGGTTACCGACCACTATCATTACTGGGAAGACGGCGGCGCGACGTATCACAACCGCTACAGTTCCTGTGAGTTCTCGCGGGGCCAGGAGGGTGATCTATGGAAAGGCCGGGTAAAGGATCCGAAGATTCCCCAGGTTGTCCCCAACAACCGAGAAGGGACTGCCTGGTGGCGACAGGACTGGGTCAACCGGGAGTATATGCCCACCGCGGAAGCCCAACCTCAGGCCCAAACCTTTGCCCTGGGTTTGGAGTTTATTAAAACCAATTACCAGCAAGACAACTGGTTTCTGCAAATCGAAACCTTTGACCCGCACGAACCCTTTTTTACCCAGCAGAACTATAAAGACCTCTATCCCCACCATTACGACGGCCCTCATTTCGACTGGCCAAATTACAACCGGGTGGAAGAGACGCTGGAACAGGTAGAACATTTGCGTTATGAATATGCGGCATTGGTGAGTATGTGCGACACTTACCTGGGTAAAGTGCTGGACCTGATGGATGAGTTGGACATGTGGCGGGACACCCTACTCATTGTGATTACTGACCACGGTTTTCTGTTGGGCGAGCACGATTGGTGGGCCAAGTGTGTCCAACCCTTTTATGGCGAGGTGGCCCATCCCCCGCTCTTTATGTGGGACCCACGCTGTGGTTGTCACGGTGAGCGCCGTCGGTCGCTGGTGCAAATGATCGATTTACCCGCAACGTTGTTGGAATTTTTTGGCGTAGCCCGTCCCGCCGCGATGCAGGGATTGCCGCTGAAGGAAACCATTGCGGCAGATGCGCCCGTGCGCCAGGCGGCCCTGTTTGGACAGCACGGCATGCACGTCAATTGCACCGATGGCCGCTACGTTTATATGCGGGCGCCAGTGCAGCCGGATAATCAGCCGCTTTACGATTACACCTTAATGCCCACCCACATGCGCCAGCCATTTAGCGTGGCCGAGCTGCAAGACATTCAATTGGCCGAACCCTTCTCCTTTACCAAAGGGTGCCGCACAATGAAAATCGCCACGCAGCCCGGCCAGAATCCGTATCCCTTTGGCACCCTGCTCTTTGACCTGCAAAACGATCCCAAACAGGAGCGTCCCCTTGAAGACCCGGCCATCGAGGCAATGATGAGGCGGCATCTGGTCAAACTGATGAAAGAGAATGACGCCCCCCCGGATCAGTTTGAGCGGTTGGGCCTGTCGTCATAATTCAGGCCAGACCATCTTACTTTCTGAACGGGGGCTAAAAGCGAAAGGAGGAGAATTATGCCAGCTTTTACCACACGTCCGGTGATTATGGGACAAAGAGGGGTGGTCACCTCGGGGCATTACCTGGCCACAACGGCGGGTTTCCGGATTATGGAGCAGGGCGGTAACGCCATTGATGCGGCCGCGGCGATGTGCTTTTGCCTTAACCTTTTGGAACCTCACCAAAACAGTCTTGGTGGTGAGGTACCCATGCTCATCTATTCGGCCAAGGAGAAAAAGGTCTTTGCCATTAGCGGGATGGGTTGGTCGCCACGGGCCTTCACCATTGAGTGGTGCCAGAAAAATGGAATTGACCTTATCCCCGGCGATGGTTACTTGCCTGCCTGCGTTCCGGCCATGGTCGATACCTGGGCTGTGGCCGTGGCTCGCTTTGGCAAAATGAGTTTCGCGCAGATTCTGCAACCGGCCATCGAACTGGCCGAGAACGGTTTTCCGGTTTTTGACGAATTGCACGAATATCTCAGCGAGCACGTCGAGAAGTTCACCGATCACTACCCTACCACTGGCCAGGTCTACTTGCCCAATGGTCGCGTGCCCGAAGTTGGCGAAATCTTATGTAACCCGGATTTTGCCCAAACCCTCAAGCTGATGGGTCAGGCTGAGAGCGAGGCTCAACGCAAAGGGCGTCTGGCCGGGATTGAGGCGGCGCGGAATGTTTTTTACCAGGGCCAAATTGCCGAACGTTTGATCAATTTCATCAATACCCATCCGGTTGAAGATGCCAGCGGCGCAGCCCACACTGCCTTGCTTGCCTACGAGGATTTGGCCGAGTGGCACGCAGCGGTTGAAACGCCGGTCACTCTCAATTATCGGGGGCTGGACGTTCACAAGTGCTCCTCGTGGACCCAGGGGCCGGTTTTTTTGCAGCAGTTGGCCATTTTGCAGGGATTTGACCTCAAGGCTATGGGACACAACTCGGCCGACTATCTGCACACCTGGCTGGAATGCGCCAAGCTGGCCTTTGCCGATCGCGAAGCCTACTATGGCGATCCGAACTTTGACGACGTGCCCTTCGACGTGTTGCTCTCCCAGAAATATGCCGTGGAGCGCCGCAATCTTATCGGTGCCGAAGCCTCACGAGACTTACGGCCCGGCGATGTTGGCCGTGGTGTGCCCGATTACGTTACCTTTGACATAGCCGAGAACAATCGTCGGGCGCTGGGAATGGCGGGCCGCCGCCACGATACCACCCATCTTGACGCAATTGACCGCGAGGGCAACATGGTCGCGGCCACGCCGAGCGGCGGCTGGATTGGCACCTCGCCGGTTATTGAGGGATTGGGTTTTCCGCTGGGTACGCGGGGCGAGATGTTTTACCTCAATCCACATCGGCCCAACGCCCTGGCTCCACGTAAACGTCCCCGGGCTACGCTTACGCCTTCACTCGTCACCAGGGAGGGCGAGCCGTATATGGTCTTTGGCACCCCTGGCGGCGACGCGCAGGATCAGTGGACGCTGCAATTTTTCCTCAACTATGTGGATTTTGGTATGAATCTCCAGGCAGCCCTGGACGCGCCAACGGTCTATTCCGAACATTTCCCCTCTTCCTTCTATCCCCGGGAAGCCTATCCCGGCCGCGTGGGGGTCGAGAACCGGATTCCGCGTGAAGTAATTACCGAACTCGAACGGCGAGGGCACGAGGTGGTGGTCGATGAGGGCTGGGTTCACGGTAAAGTGATGGGGATTCGGTTGGATCAGGAGCGGGGGGTCATTTTTGGGGGTGTATCGCCAAGATACATCATCGGTTATGCGTTGGGGTGGTAGACAAGCAAAAAGTGAATTTTTGACGGAGAGATAAAACAATGACAGATCATTGGTCTTCCGGCGATGTGGTCGCCAACGGCCTCAAACTGCACTATTACCGTACGGGCGGCGACAAACCGCCTGTGGTGCTGGCGCACGGCATTACAGATAACGGTTTGTGCTGGACGCGCCTGGCGCAAGCCCTGGAAAAGGATTACGACCTGATTATGTACGACGCCCGCGGGCATGGGCTGTCTGACGTGCCGGCAGCCGGCTACAGCCACCAAGATCATGCGGCAGACATAGCCGATCTGGTTGAGGCGCTGGATTTGGCAAAACCGGCCCTCATCGGCCACTCGATGGGGGCGGGGAATGTAGCCGTGACGGTAGTCACTTATCCAGATTTGGCTTGCGGCGCGATTCTGGAAGACCCGCCCTGGCGCAAAGATTATACCCTGGCCGGGCTGGAAACCGGGGCGCAAGAGTGGTGGGTTGAAATTATGGAGCGAAAATCAAAAACGGTTGAGGATATTTTGGCCGCCGGCCGGGCTGCTCACCCTACCTGGGCCGAGGTGGAATGGCCGGCCTGGGTTCGGGCCAAATTACAGGTCAGGCCTGAAGTGGTTCAGTGGATTGGCGCAGAGATATTGTTTTCCTATTGGCAGAAATTGATTCCCCGGATTACGTGTCCAACCCTGTTGATTACAGCAGACCCAACCTTGGAGGCTATTGTCACCCCGGAGATTGCCCGGGAAGCAACCAGGCTGAACCCCCGGATTCAGGTGGCGCATATCGGTGGCGCCGGACACAACATCCGCCGTGAACAATTTGAGCCGTATGTGGCGGCAGTGAAGAAATTCTTAAGCGCAATGTTCTCATCAAAGTTATAACTGTTTGACCACCAACAAGGTCCAATCGTCAAATACCTTGTGTTGGCCAATGAACTGGCGGACATCTGTGACCACGGCCTGTTTGATTTCGGCTGCGCTTTTGGCCCAATGCTGGCTGATCACCGTGCATAGCCGTTCCAGACCATAAAATTATCCAGTCTCATTCAGATTCATAGTCAATAACAGAACCGAAGGTACTTTGGTACACGGAGAGGATACCGCTGTTTTTTGCCACGGAGAATCAAAACCGGGCGGGTTGATTGTCGGGTTAATGAGAATTGACTTGCGTGGGTTTGTTGATTATGATTCAGGAGGTCAGGGTGGGCAGCACACATCCTGGCGTTGAGCCAGAACGTTCACTTCATTTTACTCAATTTCCAGGAGGAGATATGCTTTCAGCAGGACAAGTTATTGAGCGAATCCAAAAAAATGTGGGCGTTCCCTGGCGCGCTAAAACGGTGGATACGGTGATTTTGGGCAATCCTGAAACGCCGGTTACAGGAATAGCAACCACCATTATGGCTACTCTCGACGTGCTCCAACGCTCGACTGTAGCCGGAAATAATTTAGTGATTACCCACGAACCAACCTTTTACTTGCACCAGGACAAAACTGAAACGCTTACGGAAGATGAAGTCTATCAGTTCAAAGTTGACTTCATCCAAAAGCACAAGATGGTCATCTTCCATTTCCACGATCACTGGCATGCTCGACGGCCTGATGGTATCGCCACGGGCATGGTCAAAGCGTTGGGCTGGGAAAAACACGCTGATGGCCTGCGCCCTAACCTTTTCTCCTTTCCAGGTATCCCCCTTGCCCGTTTTGTTAAAGAAATCCAGTCTCAATTGAAGATTCTCACCATGCGGGTGGTGGGCGATCCCGGGTTACAGGTCAATCGAGTCACTACGAGTTGGGGCTTTTTGGACCGGGAGCGAGGTATTCAATTACTCGCCCAACCCGAGATTGAGGTGGTTATAGCGGGAGAAACGCGCGAATGGGAAGTGGTGGAATACGCGCAAGACATTATCACTGCCGGAAAGAAAAAAGCATTGATCCTGCTCGGTCACATGGTGTCTGAGCAGGCGGGCATGAAGTATTGCGCTGAATGGCTGCGGTCGTTCATCACCGAAGTGCCAATCGAGTTCATCTCCATGCCCGAACCATTCTGGAATCCTGACCATCCAGTGGCCTGAAACATCGTCCGCAAGGTAATGTTGGCAAACCAGATTGGTTCAATTGATGGTTTATGTTGAGGCGGCTGGGGCAAAAGAGATAACTTATGAGCGCAAAGGTCGTTGTTGTCGGCAGTTTGAATATGGACTTGGTGACTCGTTCGCCCAGAATCCCCCTCCCCGGCGAAACCATTATTGGCAGTAATTTTTACACCCTGCCCGGCGGCAAAGGGGCAAACCAGGCCGTAGCCGCCGCCCGCCTGGGAGCGTGCGCGTCGATGGTGGGCCGGGTAGGGCAGGATGCCTTTGGCCGCCCGTTGTTGGCTAATTTAGACAACAACGGGGTGGACCACACTTACGTAAGCCAGGACCCGGAGGCTGCTACCGGCGTTGCCCTCATCACCGTGGACGACGCCGGAGAAAATACAATTGTTCTGGCTTCAGGGGCTAATATGCATTTCTCTCCCGCTCATGTCGACGCGGCTGCGTCGGCGATTGCGGCGGCGGAAGTATTGCTTCTGCAATTGGAGATTCCTCTGGAAACGGTCACCCGGGCGGCTGAAGTGGCCCAGGCGCATGGGGTCAGGGTCATTCTCAATCCGGCGCCAGCCCCGGCCGAGCCGTTGCCCGCGGAATTGCTCTCGCGGGTAAATATCCTGATCCCCAATGAGACCGAAACCTCCCTGTTGACCGGTTTGTCTGTTGAAGACCGGCCTCAAGCTGAAGTGGCTGCGGCGGCCCTCCGTGAGGTTGGCGTGGAAACGGTTATTCTGACCCTCGGTGCGCGGGGGGCATTACTGGCCCAGGCCAGCGAATCAATCCTGATTCCGGCATTCAAGATTACGCCAGTAGATACCACCGCTGCCGGGGATGCCTTTGTCGCCGGTTTTGGCACGGCCCTGGCTGAAGGTAAGTCCTTGCCCGAAGCGATCCGCTGGGGCAATGCTGTCGGAGCGCTGGCTGCCACCAGGTTGGGCGCTCAACCTTCTTTGCCTGCCCGGCTTGAAGTGGAGCAGCTACTGGCTGAACCAAATGACCTCTCGTTTGAACGGGGAGTGTAACTGGACTATAATCTAGTGCAGTTGGGCGTAAATACCCCCGTAGTAATACCAAGTTTCAACGCCCAACTGCCTGAGCCATTAAGCAACGTAATGGCGGTTGAATGAAGGCCAGGGACGAAGGCCGGCAATAGCAGACGCCCGGCCAACAAGTCTGGAGTCATTGATGTCTCATACCTTGCGGATAGGGTCGGCGATTGATCCGGTTGATCCTTACTGGGTCCAGGTCAGAGAAGCCACGATTGAACGGGCCGAACAACTCCCCCTTGATCTCATTTCTATCAGCCTGGTTGATTATCCAGAAACGCTGCCCGAAGAGAGGCAGATGGCCCTGATGGAAGAATTGCTGGGCCTGGAACTGGACGCGTTAATTGCCTGGTCGTTGCCGGTTGATCTGGCCTATGATATTCCCCAATTCGGTATTCCCCTCATTTTACTAACAGAAACCGAGATTCAGCATCCTCTATTAGTTTCGCCCCTAGGTTTGTATGATATTGCCCGGATTGGCAGTAACTATCTGGCAGAACAACTTGCGGATCAAGCTTTAGTGTTAGCCCTGGGCGGTTTGAATCGCGCCCCCTGGCAAGATGATAGCACCAGTTGGGTGGCCGGCATCCGCGATGTATTTCGCCGTTATCCTCAGCTCATCCTCAAACATATTCCTATTTCCTGGGAATATGAGCAAGCTTATCCGGAAATCTCCAAAGCGATGCAGCAACTTGGCGAGCCGGTTGATGCGATTTTGGGCTTATCCGATACTGTGGCTCTGACCGGACGCGGGGCCGGTTTGGAGCTTGGCCTGATTCAGCCGCATACGCCGGTTGTGGGCATTGGCGGTAACCCCGCTGCGCTGGCGGCCATCACCGAGGGTAGAATGACGGCCACCGTGGAGATTATGACCGATGAGTTGGGTCACCAGGCTGTGGATTTGGCCTATGGGGCGGCGCAGGGACAATCCTTACCGGCCCATTTTGAATACAAATCGAGATTAGTTACGGCCCAAAATGTAGCCGAAGTGGCGGCCCGCAAATTGGTGACCATTGCCAATTTACCTAACCGTCTGGTTGGCGTTCGACGCCGGCAACAACAAGAGCGACTCAAACAATTAGAAACCAGTCTTGAGATAAGTCGGCGGGTTGGTTCCATTTTGGAACACCGCCAGCTCTCGTACGAAATCGCCAATCTGATTCGAACCAATTACGGCTACGACCGGGTGCAGATTTTTCATTGGTTAGAAGAAGAACACCTGCTGGTGTTGGATCAGCCCGATCAGACCCAGGCTAACCCTATCAGTATTCCCTTAACTGGCTCGGGCGTGTTGGGGCAAGCCTTGATGCGTAACGAGCCTATTTTTATTCCCGACACTCAGCGTAGCCCCCGTTTTCCCCCCGATCATCGCTGGCCTGACACCCGCACCCGGGTTATCTTGCCCATTCGCCTGGGCGATAAAATTCTGGGGTTGCTCGACCTGCATAGCCAGCAGGCTGTTTTGCGAACGCGCCAGGAATTGGTGGGCCTGCAATCGCTGGCCGACCAGTTGGGGGTGGCCATGCAGAACGCCCGGCTTTATGGGGATGCGTTGCAAGCCCGCGCTGCTGCCGAAAAGGCCGATCAATTGAAGACACGCCTGCTGGCCAATGTCAGCCATGAACTCCGTACTCCCTTGAACGTAATTCTGGGTTATATCCAGACCGCCCTCAAGTTGCCCAACCCCTACAACCTGGAGTTTTCTTCCGGTTTACTCAAAGACCTTCAGCAAATTGGGCGCAACGCCGACCACCTGCTCCGCGTGATCAATGACTTGCTGGATCTATCACGGGCCGAAATTGATGAGTTGGACCTTCAACTTGAGATGATCGAAACACGATCGTTTCTGGCCGATGTCTTTGCCAGCATCGCCGACAGCGCCGAAATCCGGCAGGAGGTAACCTGGTGTCTGCAACTGCCCAACCGCCTGCCATCGCTTCAGGTTGATCCGGTTCGTTTGCGCCAAATCTTACTCAACCTCCTCAGCAATGCCCGCAAATTTACCGCAAGAGGGCAGATAATTTTGGGAGCAGAAGTCACTCCCCCCCACCTGCATATCTGGGTACAAGATACCGGCGAGGGGATTCCCGTGGCCCAACAGGAGCGCATTTTTGAACCGTTTGCCAGCGCAGAGTATATCCACCGGCGGCGAGAAGGCATTGGTCTGGGATTGTCGATTACCCGCCGGTTGGTAGCCCTGCATCGTGGCTCGATGACTCTGGCAAGCCAGCCGGGACAGGGTAGTACGTTCCATATATATTTGCCTTTACCCAGTTTAAGCGACCAACCGCTGACCGCACCGTTGGGGTCGGCTCAACCGGTGTTATTGTTGATCTCAGGACAGGAGCAACCGGCCAATGAGATTATAACCCTGAGCCAGACACAGGGATTAGAGATTCGTCGGGTACGGGCTGGTATCGATATTGCCGTTGCCTTAACCGACATCCAGCCCGCCGCTCTGGCCTGGGACCTGGCCAGTGCTACGTCTGAAGACTGGCTGGTGGTGCAGCAATTGCGTAACCATCCCCGGCTAAGTCAGGTTCCCTTCATCTTGTACGGACACGATGAGGGGCAAGCACCGGCATTAACTTTGGGGATAACCCAGCTGGTTATCAAACCCGTGAGTGCCAAAACATTAACCGAAACCATTCGCGCCCTCAGTCCGCCCAAATCTGCCGCGCCTATCCTCATTGTTGACGACGATCTCCAGGCGCTTGAGCTTTACCGGCAAATGGTTGCCAGAGGGTTGCCGGGCTACCCGATTCGGATCGCTGCCAATGGGTCAGAGGCGTTAGAAATAATGCGACACACCCCCCCCTCTCTGGTAATTCTGGATTTGATGATGCCAGAACCGGATGGATTTGCTGTGTTAGACTGGATGCGCGCCAACCCGCAAACCCGGCAAGTGCCGGTGTTCGTTCTGAGTGGGCAGATACTGACGTTTGAAGACATCAAACGGTTTGAGCGGCATGCCCGGATAGCATTACAGAGCAAGGACATTTTATCAGAAGAAGAGACAACGGCTGCGCTGCAGCGCTTGCTGCTTGAGGTCGACACCCTGCCTCCCCATACCGGCGCGGTGGTTAAACGTACCGTGGCTTATTTCCATCAGAACTATCAACATCCCCTCACCCGCCAAGAGATTGCTGAGGCGGTGGGGGTGAGCAAGAATTATCTTAGCCATATCTTTCGCCAGGAATTGGGGTTGTCGCCCTGGGAATACCTGAATCGTTTTCGCATTAAACAGGCCAAAGCGTTATTGAGCCGTACCGAGGATAGTGTTACCGAAGTAGCCTTCCGGGTTGGGTTTAATAATCCTCCCTATTTTAGCCGCGTCTTTCGCGACCAAACCGGTCTGTCTCCCAGTGAATATCGCGAGCGTACCAGATAGAAGCCGGTCATGCCATCGTTTGTTAACAGAGCCCTGCTGTATTTATCGTTCTTTTGTATAAGGGCCTGATACTATTTTGCATGCGCTAATGTCTTTTTTTTATTACAATCATAGCCAGGTTTGTTTTGTGATAGAATTGCAATTAACTTGTGACTCACAAGATCGTGGGCGATGTGCTATGCCGCATGAGGGCCTCTTTACCCAATTGATGGGTACCGCTAATATAGTGCTGCTTACCTGGTTGGATTACCGGGCCAGAATTCCCTCTCCACCCCGTATCTCTGGCAGATTTCCCCTGGCCAACCCCCTCAAACCACTTTCATTGAACCGTCGATTTGGCGCTGGTCACATCGTCTCGAATTAGTTTTTGAAAGGGGGTGGTGCGTACTGTTTGGCTGATACAGGATCGTGTTTAGCAACTAGGGTAAAAAAAAGTGTTGGTTCAATAAATTGACGATTGTAGTTATTGAGAGAAGGAGAAAAAAATGAATCGCAGAAAATTAGTGTTAATTCTTAGCCTGATTGCAGTATTGTTGCTGGTTGCGGCTTGTGCTCAAACTCCGGCTGCGCCTGCACCAGAGGAAGCCGCGCCGATAGAAGAAGCTGCGCCGGTAGAGGAAGCCGCACCAGCGGAAGAAGCTGCGCCGGTAGAGGAAGCCGCGCCAAAGGCGGAACCCACCGAGAAACCGGCAGAGGAAGCCGCGGCCAAGGAAGCGCCGCGTGCGCAGGCTGAAGGCAAATGGTGCGGCAATACCAAGATCGTCTTCTTTCCCGGCGGATCTCCGGGTGGCCCCTTTGAAACAGTGGTTTATAATGGCGCGCTTGCCGCCGCCGCCGACCTCGGCGCCGATGTGGAATATGTATGGTCGGACTGGAATCCGGAGAAAATGGTAACCCAGTTTGCCGAAGCCGCGGCCACCAAGCCGGACGGTATCGCCATTATGGGTCACCCCGGGGACGATGCGTTCCAGGCCGTGGTTGATGACGCGCGGGCGCAGGGCATTATTGTGACCAGCCAAAACACCACCCTGTCCAAGTTGGAAGCAAAATATAGCTCCAGTGGCTTTGGCTATGTTGGGGCCGAACTGTATAGTGCGGGGTATGCTCTTGGCGCTGAAGCTGTCAGTCGTTTTGGTCTCCAAGCAGGTGACCGGGCGATGGTTTGGGGCCTGTTGGCCCAGGCTGGTCGGGGCGAGCGCACCAAGGGTGTCATTGATGCCCTGGAAGAAGCCGGGCTGACGGTGGACTACCTGGAAATTGACGACGCTACCAACGCCGACGCCTCCGCCGGCACCGCCACGTTTGTGGGCTATGTGTCGGCTAACCCGGATGTCAAGTTGGTTGTGACTGATCATGGCAACCTGACCGGCACGCTCGAGTCCTTTTTGACCACTGCTGGACTGGGGCCGGATGACATCTATACCGCCGGGTTCGATCTCTCCTCCGCCACGGTTGAAGCCATTCGCGGCGGCTGGACCGACTTGGTCATCGACCAACAACAATGGCTGCAAGGCTATCTGCCTATCCTGCAGATCTGCCTGACCCACAACTATGCCTTCACCGGCCTGCATATCGACACCGGGGCTGGCTTTGCCCATGCCGATAACGTGGAACTACTGGCCGACCTGGTCGACCAGCAAATTCGCTAATTTGCCCTATTTTAAGATCTGCGTATCCTCTCAATTGGGCGGATAGCTCTCCGGACTGGCCGTCTTCTGAGGACGGCCAGTCCTTTCTACTAGATTATTGAGAAGTTACAAATCAGCATTCCGCGATGCGTTGCATCGTTCTTTCAGCAAGGAAAACGGGGGAGCAAGTTGGGGGGAACTACCCCCCAAGCCCCCCGGCCTGCGGCGTTTTCCTTAGCAGTTTGGTACTTACTTTTATCCTAACTTTTGACTGGAGTAAGTTATATGGATGCCGATCACAGGCTTGAACTAAAAAACATCTCAAAATTCTTTGGCGAAGTCAAATCGCTACAACATGTCAATTTTTATTTGGGTCGCAACGAGGTAGTTGGCCTGTTGGGTGACAATGGAGCGGGCAAGTCGACTCTGATAAAGATCATCACCGGTTATTACCACCCCGATGAAGGCGAGATTTTTTTCAACGGCCAAAAAGTTGAGCATTTAACGGTGCCAAAAGCCCGAGAACTGGGGGTAGAAACGGTGTACCAGGAGCGGGCTTTGGCTGAACAGCAAACCCTGTGGCGAAATATCTTTGTTGGCCGCGAATTAAGCAACAACTTGGGGTTTCTTGATGTCAGAGGGATGAAAGAAGAAACCAACCAGTTGATGCTTGAGTCGATGGGGTTTACCTCCACAGCCGTGAGTCCGGACTCCGCCATCAAAACCTTTTCTGGCGGTGAAAAGCAGGGCGTGGCCATTGTCAGGGCTTTATATTTTGATGCAGAAATCATTGTCCTCGACGAGCCGACCATGGGCTTGTCGTTGAAGGAAACGCGTAAATTACTCAATTTTGTTCGCGGTATCAAAGAAGCCGGTAAATCGGCTGTTTTTATTGACCACAATATTTTTCACGTCTATTCCGTAGCCGATCGGGTGGTGGTCCTGGATCGTGGCCAGGTGGCGGGCGAATTTATGACCGCCGATATTACCCTGGAAGATTTGATGGAAAAGATGTATCGGGTAGCCGAAACGGGTAGTATTGAATAGAGGACCCTAAAAAATGAATTCTAGTACTGAAAATATCGTAACTGAACAGAGCTTGCAACAACCCCGAGAAAGATTCAATCTGGCTAAATTCCTGCGCATGTATGGCCCCCAGATCGGGATTCTGACGGTTTTTGGGTTGATGTGGGTTTTCTTCATCATCTTTGCTCCAAGAACATTTCTGTCTCCCCAAATCTATCAGGCCTTTATGTCAACTATTCCCTTCTTTGCCATTGTCGCCCTGCCGCTGACCATGCTCATTATCGCGGGCGAAATGGACCTATCCTTCCCCTCGCTCATGGCAATTGGGATGGTCGCCTTTGTTCTGGTTTTTAACGCTACCGGCAGTGTCTTTTTGTCTTTGGGGGCGGGCTTGGTTACCGGCTTTTTGGCCGGTTTGTTGAACGGTATTATTGTGGTTGGCATTGGCATTCCCTCCCTGGTGGTGACGATTGGCACCCAGTTTTTCTGGCGTGGCGCGGTGCTGGTGCTATTGGGGGGCAAAGGCAATACGTTGGTTGAAACCCGCGGCACCTTTTTTTACAACCTTTTAGTTGGAAAAGTTGCCGGCGTCCCCATGCAAATGGTCTGGCTGGTGTTGATTGCCATTGCTACCTGGGTGTTGTTAAATCGCCACAGATTCGGGGCCAACATTTACGTGATCGGCGATAACAAACAAACGGCCGAGTTGATGGGTATCAATACCGCTCGCACCCGGATACTGATGTTTGCCCTGGTCGGTCTGGCCTCTGCCTTTGCCGGGATTCTGGCCAGTTTGCATGTGTCCTTTTTCTGGCCATCTTTGGGTGACGGTTACTTGCTGCGCACCCTGGCCGCAGTCTTCCTGGGGGGAACCTCGGTATTTGGTGGTGTTGGTACAATTTTGGGTACCTTTATCGGCAGTTTTATCATTGGCGCGATTGAAGCCGCGATTGTGGCGATTGGGTTGACCGGCTTCTGGACTCAGCTCATTTATGGTCTCATCATCATCCTTTCGGTCTCGATGCACGCCATTCTGCGTCGCCGGTTGGGGTAGTCATCCCCATTTTTATCCACCATTGGTAAAGCCGCGTCGAGAAGCCGAATAACTTTAGACCAAGGAGTCACCATGAAGCATCGTGAGCGTGTCCTGATGGCTCTTAATCACGAAGAACCCGATCGTTGCCCGATGCAAATCAGTTTTACTCCTGAATTTGCCACCCGGCTCAAGTTCGATATGGGCTTGCAAGACGAGGATTTTCATAACCCTCACGGCGGTGGGAATACCTACGTGATTGAACGCGCGCTTGGGGAGGACATGCTGTTGACCTCGGTGGGGTGGGCCAATTCCTACTACGCCACCGAAACCTATAGCGCGGATGGCGTCACTTACACCGATGAGTGGGGCGTCACCTGGCAGAACAGACCCTATCAAACCAAATTCGGCGCAGGTAATTATACCGAGATGATCGGCCATCCTCTGGCCGACGACCGGGCGCTCGACTCCTACCAGCCACCCGACCCTACCCGCCCGGAGTTATATGCGGAAGCAGAGCGGGTCATCCAAGAATACCAGGGCGAGTATTGGATTGTGGGGGTTACGGTAACCACCATTTTTGAAACGGCCTGGGCGTTGCGGGGGTATGATCAAACCTTGATGGATCTTGCCCTCAATCCCGATCTGGTTGACCGGCTGTTTGACCTTCCGTTCCATTACCACCTGGCTGCCGCCCAAAGATTGGTTGAGTTGGGCGTGGATATGATCTGGTTGGGCGATGACGTGGGGGCGCAGAACCGGATGCTCATCTCGCCGGATACGTGGCGGCGATTCTTGAAGCCGCGCCTGGCAACGTTTATCGCCGCCTTGAAGGAAATTAACCCGGAACTAAAGGTGGCTTATCACTCCGACGGGAACATCTTGCCCATCGTCCCTGATCTGATTGAAATTGGCCTGGACGTGCTCAACCCCATTCAACCGGCCTCAATGGATCCCGTTTTGGTGAAAAAACACTTTGGTCGCAAGTTATCGTTTTGGGGGTCCATTGATGAGCAGTATACTCTTCCGTTTGGTACTCCGGCTGAAGTGAAGGCTGAAGTTATTCATCGTTTGAAGACCTTGGGCAAGGGCGGTGGCCTGATTTTGGGACCGACTCATCACGTTCAACTTGATACCCCGTTAGAGAATTTCTGGGCTATGGCCAATACTATTAGGGAAACTTTATATCGTAATTTAAGGTGAATGATGGCAGCGCCGGTGACCGCTTGGTGGAACTTAGAACTTGAGGGTATGCCCGACTTTGAGATGGCTATGAAGCGGGTTTACGCCTGGTACGAAAAAGAAATCATCGACCGCCCGCCGGTTCGTTTTATGGCCCACAATGCTTTTGTGGAACAGGCCAATGTGGCCTACCCTTCCGCCAATATAAAAGATCGATGGTTTGACGCCGAGTTTCAGGTAGAAACGTATCTTAAGTCCATTGCGGGCAAGCGGTTTCATGGCGAAACCTTTCCTGTGTTCTGGCCCAACCTTGGCCCCGAGGTTTACGCAGCCTTCTATGGTGCCGAGTTGGAATATGGCGAGGTCACTTCGTGGTCAAAGCCATTGGTTTGTGACTGGGACGACATCGGCAAACTGAAACTGGATTTGCAGAATGAATACTTTAGCAAACTCGAAGAGCTGACCCGTTGCGCCCTGGAGCAAGGCGAGGGCAAATTTATGGTTGGCTATACCGACCTGCATCCCGGCGTGGACTGTGTGGCGGCCTGGCGCGATCCGCTACAACTCTGCCTGGATATGTTTGAGAACCCCGATAAAGTCAAAATCATGATCGAGATCGCGATAAAAGATTTTGAGCAGATCTTTGACTACTTTGACGGGATGCTCAAAGCCCGTCGGCAATTATCGGCCAGTTGGATGGGCATCCCCTCCTTTGGCAAGATGCACATTCCCAGTTGTGATTTTTCCGCCTTGATTTCGCCTGATTTCTTTAACGAGTTTTGCCTGCCGGTTTTGCAGCGAGAAGTCAAACCGATGACGCACAATATCTTTCACATAGACGGTAAAGGCGTGGCCAAACATCGCGAGGCTATTTTGGCCGTACCCGAGGTGCATGCCATCCAGTGGGTGCAAGGGGTAGGAGCAGACCAGCCTATTTTGCAATGGATATCCCTTTTAAAAGAATTGCAGGCCAAAAGACCCATCATTGTGGATCTGCAGAAAGACGAGTTAGAACCATTTATCGAGCAAATGGAGCCAGAAGGGATATTCTTGTGGGTTGCCACCGAAAACGAGGCAGAGGAACTGGCCATTTTGAAACGTTTGGAGAAGTGGCGCTGATTGGCGTGAATTTTTGGGTTGGTAGATAGGGCCTTAGGACTCTTACTCACTGCCAGCCCGGCAGGCAGGAAGATGGAGACGATTCTCAGCGGAACAAAAAGCATCGTCTGTATTGCCCCTCATAAGCCGACGGTTCTCATCGGCAAGCGAGTCAGCCCTGCCCGGCGAAAACGACCCGTAGACGGGACCGGCGCAGGGCATGTTGAAATTGCCAAAAACGAAGTGCTGGCCCAGGTTGCGGCCGGGGCGGAAGTGGTTGATGTGGATCTGGACCTCTCAGCTTTGGAACAGGTTGATTTATTGCCGCGCATAGTAGAAACCGTCCAGCAAGTTGTGGAAGTTCCCCTCAGTATCAACACTGCCAGCCCCGATGCGTTGGTGGCTGCCCTAAAAGTTTACCAGGGTAAACCGTTGGTTAATGCCGTCAGCGGGGCGGAACATCGCCTGAACCGGATATTGCCCCTGGTGGCGGAATATGGCGCGGCTTTCATCGGTTTGTGTCTGGACGAGGACGGTATTTCGCACGATCCATACCGGCGATTGGAGATTGCCAGCAATATCGTTGAGCGAGCCGAGACCGTGGGTATTGCCCGTGAAAATATTCTGATCGACTGCCTGATTTCGCCAGTGGAAAGCAATTCTCAGGCGGCCCTGGTCACCCTGGAGACCATTCGCCTGGTCCGAACCGAACTCGGGGTCAATATGACCCTTGATGTCAGTAGTATCGCCTCGGAATTGCCACATCCTACGGCGCTCCACCAGGCTTTTTTATCTGCCGTTATTGTTGAGGGAGTCAATGCGCCCAGGGCCAATGCCGCTCAAGCCAGGCAGGTCATTCTGGCCACCGATGTGTTTCTGGGTCAGGATGAGCAGATGATGCGCTATATCCGGTATTATCACTTCCGCCGGAGTGGGATGAGAAGTATGGTGGATTGGGAATTGGTGGGGTAATCTCAGAGGTTATTTCACCGGTGCCAGTTTAACTCGATTCCCCCAACGTCACCCAAACCTTTTGAATGGCCTTAATGATGATCCGATGCTCGGTGGCATGCACCCGTTCGGCATACGTGTTCAGAGTGTCCTCCGGCAGAATAGGCACGATGGTTTGAACAATCACCGGTCCCCGGTCTACCTCGGGGCTAACGTAATGTACCATACAGCCACCGTGTTCGATCTCTCCTTTGTGGTAAGCCTCAAACGCCCATTCAATTCCTCCTACGCCCACAAATGTGTCGGGCAAAGCCGGGTGCAGGTTGATGACCCGGTTAGGGAAACGATTCAGAAAAGCAGGACTGAAAATGTGCATCCAACCGGCCAGCACAATCAAATCGGGCTGATATTGGCTGACCTGTTTGGCCAAATCGGCGTCATACGTTGCTCGATTTTTCCCGGCCTCGCGGTAAGGTTTGAAGGGGAAATAAAGGGTGGGAACGCCTGCTTTTTCGGCGCGGGTCAGGCCATACGCACTTTGTCGATTAGAAACCACCAGCACAACGTCTGCCTCCAGCTGACCGTCAGCCGTTGCATCTAAAATGGCCTGCAAATTGGAGCCGGAACCGGAGATGAAAACAGCCAGTTTCTTCACTTGTCCAAGGTCCTTTCATCGATTGAAATCCACCCACTTGGTAAGATCCCCCAGATTTTCCAGAAACTTGGTGACATTGTACCCCCTAAACTCCTCTTTTCCTGTTGTTCCAGAAAGAACAGCCACAAAAGGAATGCCTACTCTGCTGGCTGTTTCGGCATCGGTGAGACTATCTCCTACATAGAGCGAGTCCGCGGGCGAGCAGCGCAATCTATTCAACGCTAGGTTCAGACCTTCCGGGTCCGGTTTGTGTTTGATTACATCCTCGCCCCCAACAATAACGTCAAAGAAACCTGACAAACCTTCGCGGGCGAGTATTGTTTCGATGCGGCGCCGAAATTTGGTTGAAACAATGCCTAACTTGATCCCATGTTGCTTGAGGAACTTGACGGTTTGAGGAACTGGTGCCAATAGAACCGTCGAGTTGACCATAATTTTATCGGCCCGTACCTTGAATAAACGCCCAAATTCATCGCTCAGGGTAGTCTCCTCTTTGCCCGTTAGTCTTTCAAAGGTGTGAGGCAAAGATAAACCAATCGTCCGGCATGCCTGTTGGGCAGAGACTGTTGGCAGACTCAGACTACTGAGAGCAAAGTTAATACATTCAACAACTCCCTTCGAGGAGTCGGCCAGCGTGTAATCAAAATCAAAGACAATAGCTTCAGGCGGATGTTTCATCTTAACAGCTTGTGATTCAGGTGATGGCTACCCCTGTTCCCCCGCCGACAATCTCCCCCACCACATATACTTCGTCAGGGAGGATAGTCTGGGCCGAGGAAACTTGGTCCGGCGAGACAACCACCAACATTCCCAGACCCATGTTGAACACGTGGAACATTTCCTCAGGCGGGATGTTGCCTTGGCGTTGGATCAAGTCAAAAATGGGTAACTCCGGCCAGATGCCGCGTTGGATGATGGCTCCGAGATTGGCAGGAAGGATCCGGGGCAGGTTGTCAATGATGCCGCCGCCGGTGATGTGGGCCAGGCCGCGAATGTCTATCCTGGCCTCTCTTAGTTTTTGAACCGGCGGCAAATAAGAACGATGCACCGCCAACAATGCTTCGCCGATGGAACATCCTAAGCCGGGATGAGGCATTTTCCAGTCAAAGTCGTTTAAAACCTGTCGGGCCAGGGAGTAGCCGTTGGTGTGCAGTCCGGTTGAGGGCAGCCCCAAAATCACATCGCCCGGTTCAATTTTGGAGCTGTCAATAATTTCGTCTCGCTCAACCACGCCGACAATCGTGCCCACCAGGTCGAATTCACCCGGTTGATAAACGCCGGGCATCTCGGCAGTTTCGCCGCCCAACAAAGCGCAGCCCGCTTCGCGGCAGGCTATTGTTATGCCGTGTACAATCATGGCGATTTCTTCTGGATTCAATTGGGCGGAGGCAACGTAGTCGAGAAAAAATAGAGGGCGTGCGCCCTGCACCAGAATATCGTTGATACAGTGATTGACAATGTCCTGGCCAACCGTGCCCCACTGCCCCAGCTGGCTGGCAACTTTGGTTTTGGTGCCAACCCCATCGGTAGAGGCAACCAGTACCGGCGCGTGCATTGTTTTCAATTTGCCGACATCGTACAATCCGCCAAAGGCTCCCAACCCGGCCAGCACTTCTGGTCCATACGTGGTCCGCACCGACTCTTTCATCAATTCGGTGGCCTGTTGCCCCGCCGCAATATCCACCCCGGCTCGAGCGTAGGCGCTCTTGTTCATCTGCTCACCCTCTGTGAAATCTGATCTGTCTGGTGTACAAAAGCGTGCATCGTGCAGCAGCACAACTTTACCCCATTTACTTTATATCCCCCGAATTTCTTGTTCGTTGCCTCATTATTCATTGCCTCATGGTTCATCGTTTCACCGATAGGTGAGGCCAATATCTCGCCGGAAGTGCGCGCCCTCAAAGTCAATCCGGGCGACTCCGGCATAAGCCCGATTCAGGGCCGTCGCTAAATCATCACCCACTGCGCTGACCGCCAGAACCCGTCCGCCGGCGGTCACAACCCCGGCTTTGGTTCGAGCCGTGCCCGCGTGGAAAACAACCGTCTCTTCAAGGGTAGCAGCTTTATCCAGTCCGCTAACCGGCAGCCCCTGGGGATAACTATCCGGATACCCTGGCGAGGCCATCACCAGCGTGGCGCACGCGCCGGGACGCCATTTTACCTCTATCTGGTCCAAACGGGTCTCGACACAGGCCTGCGAGATTTCAAATAAGTCTGTCTCTAATAAAGGCAGCACGGCCTGCGTTTCGGGGTCGCCGTAACGGCAGTTGAATTCTAGCACTTTGGGACCATCTTCCGTTATCATCAAACCGGCATATAGCACCCCCATGTAGGGACAGCCGCGTTCCGCCATGCCGTCAAGGGTTGGCTGCAAAATCGTCTGCCGCACGCTTTCAATGAATTCCGGGCTGATGTCTGGAGCGGGGGCGTAGGCGCCCATACCGCCGGTGTTGGGTCCCTGGTCGTTATCAAACACTCGTTTGTGATCGCGGGCAGGAATGATGGGCACGACTGTATAGCCGTCGCTCCAGGCCAGGATGGAAATTTCTGGCCCGTTCAGCCGTTCCTCAATAACGACTTTTTGGCCGGATTTACCAAAAGCCCGTTCCACCATCACTTTGCGCAGGGCGGCCTGGGCCTCGGCCACGTTGTCACACATAAGCACGCCCTTACCCGCGGCCAGGCCATCTGCCTTGATCACAACCTGGTATTCTACCTGGTCCAAGTAGTTGCTGGCAGCCCGGTAATCATCAAAAACGGCGTAATCGCCGGTGGGGATGTGGTATTGACGCATAAAATCCTTGGCAAAAGCTTTAGAGGCTTCCAATTGCACCGACTCGCATGTCGGGCCAAATACGGTCAGTCCGGCTGCCTGGAACATGTCTACAATCCCCGCCGCCAGCGGCGCTTCCGGCCCTACCACGGTCAGATCGATTTCTTCGCGCCGGGCCAAAGCCACCAGAGCGGGCAAATCAGCGGTGGTAATGGCGACGTTTTTGGCGGCAGCGCGGGGTTGCAACCCGCTTGCCTTTGGGTTGGCGGGCCATTCTGTGCCCGCGTTTCCCGGAACCACATAAACCTGTTTCACCTGAGGCGACCGGGCCAACGCCCAGGCCAGAGCGTGTTCTCGTCCCCCGGAGCCAACCACCATCGCAGCTTTTTGGGTCATAACAAAATATCTCCCTTCCCTCACCTGAGATAAACAAAATGCCTCTCCAGAACTCAATGAGATGTGAAATTTATTTTGTTACCAGAGTAAGCGGCAGGCTGAAGTCTGCGCTCCAATTTGCTGGATAGGTTCTAAATCTAGCCCAATTGGATTGCTCTGATATTATCGGCCATCACCTCGGCGTATTCTCTGAGCCTTTTTTCCAGTTCTGGATATTTGATGGCCAATATGCGGGCGGCTAAAAGGCCGGCATTTTTAGCCCCGTCAATACCCACCGTGGCTACGGGGATGCCGCTGGGCATCTGTACCATCGACAGCAGCGAGTCCAGCCCTTGCAAGGCTTTAGATTGCACCGGCACCC
This sequence comes from Anaerolineae bacterium, assembly GCA_016926805.1. Classification (GTDB taxonomy): domain Bacteria; phylum Chloroflexota; class Anaerolineae; order 4572-78; family J111; genus JAFGNV01. Next base: position 12,316 of record JAFGNV010000125.1, on the reverse strand, counting down.
CAATCACCGGCAAGGTGGTCAGGCTGGCCATCACCCCCGGCAGATGGGCAGCCCCTCCCGCTCCCCCAATCAGCACTTCAATGCCTCGTTGCGGGGCCGTGGTAACGTACTCGTGCACCAATTCCGGGGTGCGGTGCGCCGAAGCAACCTTCATCTCGTTGGCAATACCCAGCGAATCCAGAATTTCTGCCGCGCCTCTCATAACCTCCAAATCTGAGGCGCTGCCCATTACAATACCAACCAGAGGCTTTTTATGGGTCATTTGTTTCTGCCCTCATCATCAGTTAATCATTCACTATTCACCATTAATCAGCCCCACATTTCTTCAAAGATGGGTTTTTCGCGGTTTTCGTCAAATAACCACACGGGAATAGAAATGGGATAATTGCCGGAGAAACAGGCATCGCAGTGACCGGTTTCGGCAACGGCCAAGGCTTCCCGAATGGCAGTGGTCATTCCTTTTAAACTCAAATAGGCGAGCGTATCGGCGCCAATCTGCTGGCGGATACCTTCGATATTGAGATTGTGGGCGATGAGTTGTTTGTAGGTGGCCATATCGACGCCCATAAAGCATGGGTGGCGCACCGGCGGCGAAGAAACTCGCACGTGAACTTCAAGGGCTCCTCCCTCGCGCATCAACTGAACCATTGGCCCGGCGGTGTTTCCCCGCACAATCGAGTCATCAACCAACACCACCCGCTTGCCCTTTAAGTTACTGGTAAGCGGATTATATTTTAGGTGAACTCCCAGTTGGCGCAAGGCGTCATCCGGTTCAATAAAGGTACGGCCAATGTAACGATTTTTGGTGAGGCCCTCGGTGTAGGGCAGGCCGGACTCCAGACTATAGCCGATAGCCGCCGGGGTAGCCGAGTCGGGCACGCCGACGACAATGTCGGCCTCAGCAGGGGCTTCGCGGGCCAGTTGGCCGCCCATCTGTTGGCGAACGGTGTGAATGACCTGTTCCTCCAGAATCGAGTCGGGGCGGGCAAAGTAGACGTATTCAAAAATGCACAAAGCCCGCCGGGTCGACACGCGGCCCACAAACGTGGTGACACCCTGTTCGTTGAGGCGTAGAATCTCGCCCGGCTTGACTTCACGGAGATATTTGGCGCCGATGGTGAGCAGGGCGCAGGACTCGGAGGCGACCACATAACCGCCGTTTGACAATTGGCCCAGGCAGAGCGGACGCAGGCCCAAGGGGTCGCGCGTGGCATATACCGCGTTACGGGTTAAAATAACCAGCGAGTAAGCCCCTTCGGCCACCAACATCAAGGCCTGCAGACGGTTAATCCAGTGATCCGTTTCGGTTTTGGTGGAGTTTTTGTTGTTGCCATTTGTCCAGACTTCAGCCGGTGCGGCCAAAATTTGGGTAATAACTTCGCTGTCGGTGGTTGAGGAAAGACCCACGCCACGTTCCAGGAGCGACTGGCGCAGTTGCAGGGCATTGGTCAGATTGCCGTTATGGGCCAGACCCAAAGGGCCGTGAATGGTTTCGATGAGATAGGGCTGAACGTTGCGCAAGTGGGAAATGCCGGTGGTAGAGTAGCGATTGTGACCAATGGCCAGATGACCCTGCAGGGGGCGCAGGTTGTCCTCGTTGAAAACCTGGGCCACCAGGCCCATCCCTTTGTGGCTGTAGGCGGCCCGCCCATCCGATGTGGCAATGCCCGCGCTTTCCTGTCCCCGGTGTTGCAGGGCGTAGAGGCCAAAAAAGGTCAACCGGGCCACATCCCGTTGGGGGGCGTAGATGCCAAACACGCCACATTCTTCGTGAGGGCCTTCTTGAAGCCAAGGTCCGCTCATAACACACGCTTTCCTTTCAAATCAGAACAAAACGCCAGGACGCAAGGCGCAAAGATTCTGGGCGTGGGATTCTGCGTTGTTTTGTTTTTTCATAATCCATTCACCACACGATGGATGCCGTTTTTGACGTATCCTTTCCCAAAATTCACAACAAGGCAACTTCAAATTGAGTAACTCACTTCATTTTTCGTCGACTTTTTTTCTTTCCCTTTTTCATTTTCTTTGCGTCTTTGCCCCCCTGTGACTTTGGGTTAATTTTATACGGAGCTAAGTTGCGGGCAATCCGTTTTACTGCAGGTTGTTTGCCGGGGATAAATTCCTGGCCGGTGAGCCGCTCAAAAGCGCTGATATACAACTCGGCCACACGGGCGATGAAATCATCGGGCATCATTGGAATTTCGCCTTCGCCGCAATAGCCCTGGTTAACAAACCACTGCCGTAACACTTCTTTATCAAACTGTTCCGGTTCCTGGCCTGGTTGGTAGGAGTCCAGCGTCCAGAAGCGGCTGGAGTCCGGGGTGTGGAATTCGTCAATCAAGGTCAGCCGTCCCTCAACCAGCCCAAATTCATATTTTGTGTCTACCAAAATCAAACCGGCCTGGCAGGCGATTTGCTGGCCCCGGTCAAACAGGGCCAGGGCAACTTCTTCGACCTTTTCCCACAGCGGCGGCGGCACCAATTTTTGGCCAATGATTTCGTCACGGGTGAGGCGCTCATCGTGACCGCCATACTCGGCCTTGGTGGTCGGGGTGATGATGGGTTGGGGCAATTCGTCGTTTTTTTGCAGGCCATCGGGCAAAAAAATCCCGTAGGGCCAGCGGTCACCCTGCGCATACAGCGTCCACAGAGAGGTTTTGGTTACGCCGGTGATGTAGCCCCGCACCACCACTTCTACCGGCAGCGGCTCGGCGTTTTTGGCGATGGTGACATTAGGATCAGGGACCTCGATGACGTGGTTATCGACGATGTCTCGGGTTTGCTCAAACCACCAGGCGCTTAGTTGATTGAGAACCTGTCCCTTAAACGGAATAGAACCCAACACGCGGTCAAAGGCCGACACCCGGTCGGTGGTGATGAGGATTCGTTTTCCGTTGTGGGCATAACTATCGCGGACTTTGCCCGACTGTTTGGGGCCAAAGCCGGGCAGGTCAACTGTTTGAATAACATGAGGAATGGCATTAACTAAATCCTGATGTGTTAGCATATCAATTACCTTTATCGTAATCTATTTAGAAGAACAATACGCTAATGCTTCACGAGGATAGACTCGACATTCCCGCACATTTTCCTGGATGCGGACAAATAGATTACCTTCCGAAAAGCGGATCACCTCACCCTGGCCAGGAGTCACATTTAGATTAATCGCAAATTTTTCTGGCGAGTTTGGGACCGCCTGACCCGCCAAAAATGAGGATATCGTCGGTGGGTATAGGCTTATGCTCCCGCAGGCGTCGACTTTTTGCCGACAGTTGCCCACCACAATAATCCACCCAATGCCCCTGTGCCAGCCATCAAAGCGATGGCCAGCAACCCAAAACAGCACGCACTGCCGATAAGACCGCCCCAATAACCCATGTCAAAGCCGGCGGCGCTATCGACAGGCAAACCCAATTGCTGGACGATATCGGCGGCACCCTCCGACCCTACCATTAAGCCATTGACGGCCGTGCCGATCATCTGGCCGATGATGGCCCCAACCCCGCCGATGGCTCCGGCTGCCGCGCCTGATTTGGCCGAACCGCTATTGTCGAGCGGTTTGTCGAACACTCCGGCCAGAAAGCCGGCCCCCAATCCCATAAAAATGGCGACACACGGCGTACAGAATGGGCTGATGAGGGTGAAACCCAGTATAAACACCACGGTTATTACCCCAACAATTAGACCGGCTTGAATCATTATTTCCTCCTGTTTTGACCAATATTCTTTATCGGTAAAAAACTTTTAATCGGTTCGTCGTCCCAAACCTGGGCTTCGATATAACGGTCGGGGCCATCCCGGCCATCAGCATTCCATTAAACCCCGACGAATTTTAAGGTAATCGTCGGTCCGTTTGCTGGCAAACACGTCACCCCTTTGACGGAATTTCTTCATAAGTTCTTCGGCTTCAGCAGGTACAAAGTCAGACAAATTCAGAAAAGGGCCTTTAGCGTTTTCATAATAACGACTCAGATAGTTGGGAAATAGAGTTTCTTCATCCATCGTGTCAATTCAGGCCCTTTTTACCCCGTTTTTGAACAAGCGCAATCCGTCCATGCCCATCTCGCCGCGCTGCCACCGCGGACGCTGCCAGGGAAAAATGTGGTCTTCGGGGTGAGGCATCAAACCAAGCACGTTCCCCGCCGGATTGCATAACCCGGCGATGCCTGCCGCCGACCCGTTGGGATTAAGTGGATAATTGGCCAGTGAACCGTCCGCGTTCACATAGGTCAGCGCATTCAGATGGTTTGTTTGCAGCGTAACCAAGACCTCGTTATTGGTCACAGCCAGGCGGCCTTCGCCGTGCGCCACCGGGCAGTAGATGGGTTCGGTCAGGCCGTCGGTAAAGATATTGGGACTATGGGGATTGGGTTGCAAATATACCCAGCGACACTCGAAGTGGCCCGAATGGTTGAAGGTGAGGGTGACGGCGCGGCAGCTCTCACCCTGGTTCTCTCCCTCAGGCAGGGGGAGTCCTGGCAGCAGACCCGATTTGACCAACACCTGAAAACCATTGCAAATACCCAACACCGGGCGACCACTGGCTACAAAACGAGTCACGTCATCACCCAGCCGGTGGCGCAAATCCAGCGCCCACAGCACCCCTGCCCCCAGGTCGTCGCCGTAGGAGAAGCCGCCGGGCACCACCAGCATGTGGTAATCCAGCAACCGTCGCTCTCCGGCCAGAAGCTGGTTGATGTGGACAATCTCAGGGTCGGCGCCGGCCAGTTGGCAGGCCAGGGCTGCTTCCCGGTCGCGATTGACGCCGTTGGCGTGGAGGATAAAAACTCGGGGAGGTTTTTGGAGCCGGGCGGCAGCAGAGGGGCGAGGATGGGGAGTGGAATGAAGCCTGTTCTCTGCTATTTCTCCCTTGCTCCTCTGCGTTATATGACCACGCCAGGCGTTTTCCAGATTAACAATGTTGGTATGAATGATGGTTTGCCGGTCCAGTCCCGTAACCCGCAATTCCGGCGTTGTCAAAACGTGACCGATGCGGGCGTGAGGCGCGTTTTTTAGGATGGTTTCAAAGGTCGCCGCGTCCTGGGGCCGAATTTCAACGATAAAACGGGAAGAAGACTCAGAGAAGAAAATCTGAGCGGCGGTGGAGATGTTGGCGGCGCCCGGTACTTGGGCCAGGTTTATCTCGGCCCCCAACAGTCCGGCCAGACACATCTCCGCCAGGGCCACGCCAAGACCACCCTCGGAACAATCGTGGCAGGCCTGCACCAACCCCTGGCTAAGGGCCTGGTGGACAGATCGAAACCGGTCGAGGGCGTTACGGACGGGTTGTGGGGGGGGAGAATTGTGAATTGTGAATTGTGAATTGTGAATTATTAATTGGTAATGGCTGCCACCCAACTCGTCACGAGTTTCACCGATAATGTACAGCAGATTTCCCGCTTGTTTCAAATCCATGGTGACGGTGTGGTTGACATCGGGCACAAGCCCCAGGGCGGAAATCAAGAGGGTGCCGGGAATAGCGTGTTTTTGGCCATCGGCGCCGGTGTATTCGTTGTTCAGGCTATCTTTGCCGGAGATGAAGGGGACCTGGTAAGCCAGAGCCGCATCGTAGCAGCCTTGGGCGCAGCGCACCAGGCTGCCCAGCCGGTCGGGTAAATTGGGATTACCCCAGCAGAAATTGTCGAGTAGAGCTACCTGGTCGGGGTCGGCGCCAACGGCAACCAGATTGCGCATTGCCTCGTCAATGGCGGCCCAGGCCATCGCGTAGGGGTCTAACTCGCCATAGAGGGGGCAAATACCCACCGAGAGGGCCACGGCCCGCCAGTGGTGATTGGTTTGCACATCAAACGGCACCAATACCGTGGCGTCGCCGGGACCGTGATTGTCTATCCCCACCAGCGGTTTGACCGCCGTTCCTCCCTGCACCTCGTGGTCGTAACGACGAACGACTGCTTCTTTGCTGCGGATGTCGGGTTGAGCCAGGAGAGTCAGCAGAGTCTCGGTCAGGTTGGTTGGGGCTTCGGAGAGACCTGACAGGTTTTTGAAACCTGTCAGGTCTGACGGCGGCTGCCACACCGCTTCGAGGTGCGCCACCGGAATGCCATTGTGTAAAAAATCCAGATCGAGATCGCCCACTAGCCGCTCACGATAGTGTAGACGCAACCGGCCGGAGGCTTCAAAACGGCCAATACAAATTGCGGCAACATCCTGCCCGGCGCAAATTTCTTGAATGCGCGGCCAGTTAGCCGGGGGCACGGCCAGCACCATCCGTTCCTGAGCCTCGCTGAGCCAGATTTCCCAGGGACGCAACCCGGGGTATTTGAGCGGTACGGTCTGTAGCTGCACTTCCGCCCCCAAACCTTCGGCCATCTCACCCACGGCGGAGGAAAGCCCGCCCGCGCCGCAATCGGTGATGGCGTGGTAGAGTCGCTCGTTGCGGGCGCGAAGCACTACTTCTTGAACTTGTTTTTCGTTGATGGGGTGGCCGATTTGCACGGCGCTGCCCGCAATCTGGCCGGTGGTCTGGTCCATTTCCATGCTGGAGAAGGTTGCTCCGCGCAAGCCGTCACGCCCCGTCCGTCCGCCGATGACCACAATCAGATCGCCCGACTCAGCGGCGGTGGGATGGCTGTGGTGTGGCAGTATTCCCAAACAGCCGCAGAACACCAGGGGGTTAGCGGTGTAGCCGGGATGATAGAGGATTGCGCCGTTGACGGTGGGGATACCCATCTTGTTGCCGTAATCCTCAATGCCGTGAACCACGCCGTCGGCAATGCGGCAAGGGTGAAGCACGCCAGTCGGGAGTTCACTTTCGGATAGGTCGGGTGGGCCAAAGCAAAGAACATCGGTATTGGCAATGGGTCGGGCGCTGACGCCCAATACATCACGGACTACCCCCCCGATGCCGGTGTTGGCCCCGCCAAACGGCTCCAGCGCCGAGGGATGATTATGCGTTTCCAGTTTGAAGGCTAAATCCCAGGTGTCGTCAAACTTGATGATCCCGGCATTGTCCACAAAGGCAGAACGCACCCAGGGTTTGGCCACTTTTTCGGTGGCGGCGCGAAGGTAGGTTTTGAGTAGACCATTGATCTCTTGTTTTACAGGTGGGCTGTCTGGCGGCTGGCCCGGTTCCGGGCCGGTGTAGGTAATGGTGGCTTTGAAACTTTTATGCACGCAGTGCTCGCTCCAGGTTTGAGCCAGCATTTCCAGTTCCACGTCGGTGGGTTCGCGGCTTTCGGCGCGGTAGTAGGCTCGAATGGCTTGCATTTCGGCCAGGTTTAGGGCCAGGCGGCGCTTGCTGCTGATAGTTGCCATTTCATCATCAGTGGCTTCGCATAGTGAGATAGTTTCTACCGTTTCATCAGTTTGCTGATATGGAACAAAGGGCGGCGTGATAGCCCGGTTTATAGCGACCCGTTGAATGACGGGATTAGAGAAGACTTCAACGGATAGGCGCTGTAGGTCTTTCTCAGTTAGTGAGCCGGTCAAGGTATAGCGGTATCCGGTGGCGGCTTGAGTCAATCCGGTGAGGCCCAGCAGATGGGCGGCGCGAACCAGGTTTTCGGCGGCGGGGTCGGTGACGCCAGGGAGCAAGGTTACCTCAATGGTGGGAGTGGGGTGAGGCAAAACTGAAACCCGCCCTGCAACTTCCGGGGTCACCACAAATGTTTCCGTTACTGGATCGACCAGAAGTTCTGCCGCCAGGCGATCAGCCTCGGCCAGGGTAAGTTGTCCCTGTAAAAAGAAGAGGCGGCCAATCTGGCAGGTATCCAGAGGGGTGATACCTAGCTGATGGGCCGCCTTGACCAATGCGCTGCCATGCGCCTCTGTTTCCGTGGGGCGGTGAGACACCTGCACCCGGAAGATCTGTTCCTGGGTTGGCTTAAGGTGGGGCGCAACACAGGAGAACGTATCCTCTGGTAGGGCAATGTTTTCCATTATTTCCTTCCTCAGAAGATGATGCCGCCGATTTTTCGCTCAAGCCAAAAGCAAACTCCCGCCATACAGCTACGGCGGGAGTTCCGGCCAGGGTTAGGTATATTGACATAAAGGTCAGAGTTCTGAGCGCCTTAGAGGTTGTTAGCAGTAAGACCTCTCTGTTTATTTGTGGACGCATATCGAACCGTTGACTCATGAGTTCAAATTTTTTGGTAAAACTGCCGGGTAAGGATAACGCCCTCATTCTATGCAAAAGCAGGCGAAAGTCAATTATGCTTTGAGTTTTTACCCGATCATTTGTCAGTTATTACGCGGACTGTAATTGGGCGCCTCTTTGGTTAAGATCACGCTATGGGGATGGCTCTCGATCAGCCCGGCGTGGCTGATGGGCACAAATTTGGCTTTAACCCGCAACTCGTCCAGATTGGCGGCGCCAACATAGCCCATCCCGGAGCGGATACCGCCGACAAATTGAAAGATAAAGTCGGCCAGCCTGCCCTTGTAGGGTACTCGCCCCTCGACGCCTTCAGGCACGGTTTTACCGCTGTCGGAGGTTTGGCCGGTGCCGTAGCGGTCCCGGCTGAACTGGCTCATGGCGCCCAGACTGCCCATGCCCCGGTAATCTTTGTATGGTCGACCCTCAGAGACAATGATCTCACCGGGCGACTCTTCCACCCCGGCCAGCATACTGCCCAGCATCACGGCGGCGGCCCCACCGGCCAGGGCTTTGACCGCATCGCCGGAATATTTGACCCCCCCGTCGGCGATGATGGGAATATCAAATTCTCGGGCTGCTTTGGCACATTCTATAATGGCGGTTAACTGGGGAACCCCAACTCCGGCCACCACCCGGGTAGTGCAAATTGAACCGGCGCCCACTCCCACCTTAATGGCCTCGGCCCCAGCTTCAATTATTGTGCGGGTGCCTTCGGCAGTGGCAACATTGCCGCCGATGACCGGTAGATGGGGGTAGGTTGCTCGAATCCAGGCAATCGCGTCCAGCACTTTTTTGGAGTGACCATGCGCTGTGTCAACCACAATTACATCTACCTGGGCGGCAACCAACGCGGCCAACCTCTCCCGGGAGTCGTTACCCACGCCAAGGCCGGCCCCAACCCGTAAGCGACCCTGCTCATCAACCGCCGCCAGGGGATAGTCGCGTTTTTTGCTGATGTCTTTGACGGTGATCAACCCTTTTAGATAACCGTTCTGGTCTACCAGGGGCAACTTTTCGATTTTATGCTCCTGTAAAATACACTTGGCTTCCTCCAGGGTGGTGCCAATGGATGCCGTAACCAGGTTTTTGTTGGTCATGTACGCTGAAATGGGATCGTTCCAGTTGCTGGTGAAGCGAATATCCCGGTTGGTCAAGATACCTACCAGCAGGCCCTCTTGGCCCGGTTCGGGCGAGGTGATGGGGATGCCGGAGATGTGGTAACGGGCCATCAATGCTTCGGCTTCGGCCAGGGTATTGTGAGGATGCAGGGTGATAGGGTTGGTGATCATCCCGGCCTCCGAGCGTTTGACCCGGTCCACATGAGCGGTTTGATCTTCAATGGACATATTGCGGTGGATAATGCCGATGCCGCCTTCACGGGCCAGAGCGATGGCCAGTTTGGCCTCGGTGACCGTATCCATGGCTGCCGAAAGCAGGGGAATATTGAGCCAGACATTCCGCACCAGGCGAGTCTGTAAATTTACTTCGCCGGGCAGCACCTCGGAATAGCCGGGCAACAGTAAAACGTCATCAAAGGTGTGGGCCTGTTCTTGAAAATAATTGTCAGTCATGGTCATCTTTCCTCCTGAAAAATTTTTGGCCATTGTACACTTTCGCGTGCAATCGGCCAAAGAAACCGGTGCTTAGGGCTAAGGATTAAGCCTAAACTTAGTTTAGGACAACTTCCGCATTTTAGAGATAAGTTCCTCCGAAAATCGGTTTGATTTGTGGAAGTTATTCAATACTCAATCCTTAGCGTGATAAAATAGTGAGTGCCCTTTTGTTGGGCTTCCGGCTGCCGGGCACAGGGTAACTCCGGCCTTACCGGCCCCAATTTCTGCCTACAATACCGTATAGTCAACAAAAAAGCCCTCATCGTGAGGGCTTTCTGCTATGTTACTCATTTTTGACCCACGGGTCAAGCGCGTCACGCAGGCCATCGCCGGTAAGGTAGATGGAGAGGGTGGTCAGGAAAATAAAGATACCCGGCGTCAGCACCAGCCAGGGGGCATCGGTGAAATTACCCAGCGACCCCTGCATCATGTTGCCCCAACTGGCATGAGGCGGCCCGATACCGACCCCCAGGTAGCTCAAACCTGCTTCGGCAATGATGGCCCCGGCAATGTCAAAAATGGCGACCACGATGATGATGGAGGCCACATTGGGGAGCATATGACGAAACATGATGCGCCAGATCGACGCGCCTATGGCCCGGCTGGCCAAAATATATTCTCGCTCACGGATGGAGAAAATCTGGCCGCGAATGAGGCGCGACACTCCCATCCAGCCGAAGATACCCAATAAAAAGGCCAATCCCTCCGGGGTGCGGAAAAGCGGGAAGGTTCCGGCCAAAATAATGAGAAGGAAGAGCAGGGGAATACTGCCCAAGGTCATGATGATGGCATTGACAATATCGTCCACAAAAGTGGCGGCGTAATAGCCACTGATGAGGCCCACCACAACCCCCAGGGCAATGGAGAGGGTGGCCACGTATGCCCCAATCCGCAACGAAATGCGTCCGCCATAAATGGCCCGGGTCAAAACGTCACGTCCGGCGTAATCGGTGCCCAGCCAGTGACAGTTGCCAGGCCCTGCATTCAGACATTGCCTGATACCCGTGGCAGAATCAGACAACATTTGGGGGATGATTGCGGGCAACAACGACCACGTGCAACCACCGCTGCCCTGGCAGGTACGGCTAAAGTCTTCAAATTGAATCCAGGCTGACTCGGCCCAGGTGGGGGGAGCTTTTCGATTACGCAAATCGATATCGGTGGGGTCAAAACCCAGGATGTTGTTACCAATCCAGGGAGCGGCCAAGGTGAGGGACACCATACACAACCCTAACAGGATTGCGGCAACGGTGATTTTATCGTGCAGAAGTTTAGCCCTAACAGCCCCCCAATAGGTTTGCACTTTGATGTCGGGGGTAGATTCTTTTGCGCGTTGTCGTGGTAAAGTTAATGTGTTGGCCATGGTAAAATCTATTGCTTTTACCCCTGCTGCTTCATCTGATACCACCACCGCTCATTTGGTGATGTCGTATTTTACTCTGGGATCGACAAAACTATACAGAATGTCTACCATCAGGATCCCCAAAATGCCCAGGAAAGAACCGATGACAAACAGGGCCATCATCACCGGATAGTCCCGAGCGTTAACCGCGGCAATAAACAAGCGTCCCATTCCCGGCCAGGAGAAGACCATTTCAAATAACACCGAGCCTGACAGGATGAGTAGAAAAATACCGCTGAGACCGGTGACAAAAGGCATGAGGGCGTTGCGCAGCACGTGCCGCACAATCACCATCCGTTCTCTCAGACCTTTGGCCCGGGCCGTTCTGACGTAGTCTTGGTTTAGAACTTCGAGCATCTCAAAGCGAAGAATGCGCGAGTAGCCAATCCACCCCCCAATTGCCGCCACCGTGGCCGGTAGAATCAGGTGATGTAAACGATCTAACAAAGATCCATTGCCAATCGTTTGCATTCCGCTCAGCGGAACCAGGCGCAGGTAGCTCCCCAGAAAAATGAGCAACAGGAGTCCCAGCCACCAGTGAGGCACGGCATTAAGTAGCACGGTTGAAACCCGAATAGCGTGATCTCCCCATTTTCCTCGCCTGAGCGCAGCATAAATGCCTAACGGCACGCCTCCCAATACCCCGATGATCAAACTGGCCAGGGCCAACGTGAACGTGGCCGGTATCCGTTCGGCAATCACCTCAATTGAGGAACGACCCTTGTAGGAGAAGGAGCGACCAAAATCCAGCCGGATGATGCCTTTGACGCACTTTTCAGAATTATTCATACACCGGCCACTACGCCAGTTGGCGTGGTTGGGTAACCAGTCTTCACCGGCCAGCCAGGCGATGTATTGCACCGGGATCGAACGATCCAGGCCATACAATCGTTCCAGGCGATTAAAATCGGCGCTGGTGGCGGTAGGGTCGTCATCCAGAAACTGGATGGGACCACCGGGTGCCCTTTGGTAAATGGTAAAACCGATGATGGTAGCCAGAATCAGCAAAAGAAATGATTGGATGCTACGCCGGACGATGTACCGAGTCATAATTTTCTAACGTTATGCAAAATAACAGAGTAGCAGGTAACAAAAAATCAATTCCCTGCTACCCTGATACTTGCTACTCTGTTCCTTTTTTACTCTACTTTGTCCTCTTCAATGTACCAATCTTCGGAGTTCCAG
>JAFGNV010000124.1 GCA_016926805.1 Anaerolineae bacterium | reverse complement strand
TGGGACTCGGTCATACCCTTATTTTGACTGCATTGTACGATTTTAGCAATTTTAATGTGCGACTGGTTTATCTGCCTGAGCAGTTACCATAGGAGTATACTATGGCTACTGATATCCAAAGCATAATTACCCAGATGACGCTTGAAGAAAAGGCCGCGCTCTGCACCGGCGCCAGCGCGTGGACAACAACCCCGGTGGAGCGGCTGGATGTGCCGGAATTGATCATGTCCGATGGGCCGCACGGTGTTCGCCGCATGCCCAATGTTCATGCCATGGCACTTGAAAGCTTGCCCGCCACCTGTTTCCCCACGGCCTCCTGCCTCGCTTCCACCTGGGATGTGGATTTAATTGGCGAACTGGGCCAGGCACTGGCCGAAGAATGTATCGCCCTGAATGTTGACGTTTTGCTTGGCCCCGGCGTGAATATGAAACGCTCGCCGCTAGGGGGGCGCAATTTTGAATATTTTTCCGAAGACCCTTACCTGGCCGGGGAATTGGCCGCCAATTTCATTAATGGCGTGCAAGGCAAGGGGGTGGGCACGTCGCTCAAACACTACGCCGCCAACAACCAAGAATTTGAACGCTTCAGCATCAACGCCGAAGTGGACGAGCGCACCCTGCGCGAAATCTACCTGCCCGCGTTTGAAAAGGCCGTGAAACAAGCCCAGCCCTGGACCGTGATGTGCTCCTACAACAAGGTCAACGGCACCTTTGCCTCGGAGCATCACTATTTGCTGAACGAGATTCTCAAAGACGAATGGGGTTTTGAGGGCCTGGTTGTTTCGGACTGGGGTGCGGTGCGCGACCGGGTGGCTGCGCTGAAAGGCGGCCTCGACCTGGAAATGCCCGGCCCGCAAGAGCGCCGCGTTCAGGCGGTGGTGGAAGCGGTTCGTTCCGGCCAACTGGACGAAGCCGTTTTGGATGAATCGGTGCGCCGTATCCTGCGGATTATCTTTAAAGCCAAGGAAACGCCTAAACAAGGCGAATTTGATGTAGACGCCCACCATCAACTGGCGAGCAAAATCGCTGCCGAGGGGATGGTCCTGCTCAAAAACAACGGCCTGCTCCCTCTTAAGGGCCAGCAGCAAATAGCCGTTATCGGTCGCTCGGCCGAAAACGCCCACTTCCAGGGCGGCGGCAGTTCGCACATCAATCCCACCAAGGTAGCCGTACCCTTCAAGGAATTACAAACCCGGGCCGAAGATGCCGAGTTTACCTACGCCGAAGGCTATCCTACCGATAGCTCGTTCCGCCAGGATATGATTGACCAGGCGGTCAGCGTGGCCCAGGCGGCCGATGTGGCCCTTCTTTACATCGCCTTACCCACCTTCAAAGAATCCGAAGGCTACGACCGTCCCGACATCGACCTGACTGAGCAGCAGATTGCGCTGATCAAGGCTGTGGCCCAGGTTCAGCCACAGACCGTGGTGGTGCTGAATAATGGCGCGCCCGTGGCCATGAGCGCCTGGATCGGTGATGTGGCTGCGGTCCTTGAATCGTGGATGATGGGCCAGGGCGGCGGTTCGGCTATTGCCGATATACTTTTTGGCCGGGCCAATCCCTGCGGCAAACTGGCCGAAACCTTCCCGCTCAAACTGGCCGATACGCCCGCGCACATTAACTGGCCGGGCGAAGCGGGCCGGGTGCGGTATGGCGAGGGCCTGTTCATTGGCTATCGCTATTACGATGCCAAAAAAATGCCGGTGCTGTTCCCCTTCGGCTATGGGCTGAGTTACACTACTTTTGCTTACAGCAACGCAAAAACTTCGGCACAGACTTTTAAAGATGCGGACGGCGTGACGGTAACCGTGGATGTCACCAACACCGGTGATGTGGCGGGCAAGGAAATCGTACAGGTTTACGTCCACGACCAACAATCCACCCTGGTGCGGCCGCAAAAAGAATTGAAGGGTTTTGCCAAAGTTGAACTCCAACCGGGCGAAACCAAAACCATCTCCATTCCGCTCGATTTTCGCGCGTTTGCCTACTACCACCCAAAATACAAAGCGTGGATCACCGAGGCTGGGGAGTTTGACATCTTGATCGCGGCCTCGGCGGCGGATATTCGCCAAATCCTGACGGTGACGCTTGAATCAACCCTGAAACTGCCCTGCATTCTCGACAAAGAATCCACTATCCGCGAGTGGCTGGCCGACCCGCGTGGCCAGGCTGTTTTTGGTCCCGCCTACGCCCAAATGGAAGCCGAGGCCCGCAAAATGTTCGGGGGGGGCGATGAGCGCTATGGCACCGACGGTACTATCGGCATGGACATTATGGAAATGTTTAATGAGATGCCCCTGGTGAGTGTGCTGATGTTCCAGCAACATGCCTTGCCTATGCACCCGGAGGATATGGTAGAGGGATTTTTGAAGCAAGTGCATAGTATGGATGCGTAGCCTGTTTAGCGATTCAACTTTCCTGTTCCAGTATTGGTGATGAAATAAGTAGGGACAGAATAATATTCTGTCCCTACTTATGGCCTTCATAAAGAAAGGTAATAATTGTCTTATGCTAATTCCCTTAACCGCAGAGCAACAACAATGGGTGGATTCCACCCTGAATGCAATGACCCTTCCCCAATGTGCGGGGCAACTTTTATGCGCCTTCGGCCCCAGATTTACCACGGACGATTGGCTGGACCTGCTCAAAAAAGTGCCCATTGGCGCATTGACCGTACGGCATGCCTCCAGCGCCAGCCTGCGCGAGCAATTGCACGCTCTGCAAGATCAATCGGTTGTGCCATTGTTGGTTTCTGCCGATCTTGAGCATGGCGCTGTTGCTCTATCTGACGGCACCGAATTCCCCTGGATGATGGGGGCCGGCGCCGCTAATGATGCCGAACTGATGACCATAATGGGCCAGGCAACCGCCGCCGAAGCGCGTTACGCCGGCTTACACTGGACGTTTTCTCCCGTCGTTGACCTGAACTATAACTTCAACAATCCTATCACCAATATCCGCGCCCTCAGCGACCAACCGGAGCGGGTCATCCGGCTGGCCACGGCCTATGTGCAGGGCCTGCAAGCCGAAGGACGGTTGGCGGCCACCGCCAAACATTTTCCCGGTGATGGCATGGATGATCGGGACCAACACCTCTCCACCACGGTGAATAGCCTGCCCTTTGCCCAGTGGCAGGCCACCTATGGCCGTGTGTGGCGGGCCATCATTGAGGCCGGGGTGATGAGCATTATGCCGGGCCATATCTCTCTGCCCGATTATCAGGGCTTTGCCGACCGGCCAGAAGAAGCGCCGCCGGCCACGCTTGACCCCAAATTGCTGATTGATTTGTTGCGAACCGAGTTGAGATTTGCAGGCTTACTCATCTCCGACGCCTCAGGGATGATTGGCCTGGCCTCCCGTGTTTCGCGTGAGGAGCGGGTGGTGCAATGTATCAAAGCCGGGCTGGATGTTTATCTCTTCCCGGACACGCACAAAGATTTTGAGCGGCTGGTCCAGGCGGTTGAACAAGGGCGTCTATCAGAAGAACGAGTCCGGCAGGCCGCCCAGCGCGTATTGGAACTGAAAGCCCGTCTGAACCTGCATCGTGATCCTTTCGGTCCCAAGCCCTCCCCCGCCGACAAAAGCCGGTATCAGCAGGCCGCCCAAACCATGGCCGATAAAAGCATCACCGTTTTACGAAGTGATGGCCGGCCTCCCCTGAACCTTAAACCGGGTAACCGCGTATTAACAGTAACCATTGGCCAACCCAGCCCGTTCAACAAATTTATGCCCTTACTCGACCTGGACGCCTTTGATAATGAACTGCGCCAGCGCGGATTTCAGGTGGAACATCTGCTCAACCCTGAAGACGATGTGTTGTTAGAAAAAGCAAGGGAGAATGATGTTGTTTTTATCAACCTGATGACATTGCCCTACATGGTGCTGGGCACTATCCGAAATTTGGTGGGACATTTGGGGCATTGGCGATGGCGTTCGCTGTTTGCGGATTATCCCCATGTAGTTTTCACCAGCTTTGGCAATCCCTATGTGTTGCACGAGATGCCCCATTTACCTAACCTGTTGGCCGCCTATGGCAACAGCGATGTCTCCCAGCGAGCCACGGTCAAGGTGTGGTTGGGCGAAATTGAAGCACAAGGCAACTGCCCAGTCAACCTGCCTAAAATAACCATCCAACCAGTTTCAGGGTGATGGTCGGCTTCATCAGTAATTCTACCGTATTACTCCAATATTCCAAGCATTTAACGGGCGAGGTTTTTGCACCCTACGGGGTTTAGAAGCGCTCTTAGAACGATTAGGACCGGTTGGCATGATCCGTTTTTTGCAGCAATATGAGATCGGCTACAGCACTACACTGCCGAGCGTGACACGCAGACATTCCCATGCCCAACAGCATCCCGGAGGAGTCTCATTGGTGCTGTGTTCACAATCGACATGCCGGGTTGATTTTGAATACCAAGTTGATGCTTAAAATTGACCGTCCCACCAGCAAAAAGTCAGTCTAGCCGACTGGCTTTTTTAGCGGCTAGAAAATCTGACAATGACTAATGCACTGCTTACTTGCTGGCACAAACCTTGTCTTTGAAACCAGTATTGCTTTGAGTCGCGGATAGGTATGAACCAGCAAAACGGTATAAGGATTTCTCTACCGCAACTCGTCTATGATCCTATCAATTTTTTCTTTAATCGCCTGAATAACAACGGGGTCGTTATTCCACGCGCCCAAATTGACAAGGGGTAATTCATCGGACACATTGGCCTGGTGGACCAGTTCCGGAATATCGGATTGGCTGTGGATTGAGTCGGCACTGATAGCCGCCGCGTAAAAGATAATTTTCTCCACGCCATTTTCTTGCCAGAATTGTTCCACCTTTGGCGCAGGTTTGGGTTCTTTAAATTCCATCCAGGCCAGACTTAAATTCTCCCGGCAATAGCCGTCCTTCTCAAACAAATTCAAGATATCCTCTCTAAATTTAAGCTCTTGCTCTGTTTCTGTGGGCCACTCAACGTCCCATTCGTCGGGCTGGCCGTGACCAACCAGGAGAACGCCCACATTGGCTTTATCCGTGTCGCCAATATTCTCCGCTGCCCGGCTAATGAACATGCTTTGCAGGATTTTCGAGTCCCACAGCGGCCCGGTTTTGTGCAACGTTGCACCATACTCCTCCACATTTACCGCCTCCACCAATTCTTCGCCTTCGGCGGTATGGTTGGAGATGGTTAAAAACACCTCGCTCAAAATGATGTGGCTGGCTCCCTCATTCAGCGCCTGGATAACGGCCGCGTCGGGCCGGGGATTATCATCTAAAAAGCTGATGTAAAATTTGGTGGTGGTATCACCTTCGGCTCTAAATTGTTGCTCCAAACTTTTGAGCATCTCGTGGTGAACTTGCCGGTGATGGCTGGTACCCACTTCCAGATATTTGTTTCTGAGCTGGTAAACAAAATAAGGGCGAATTAAAAACGGAATGAACGAAATGCCTTGTTCATCAAATTCCTTGAATTGGTTGATCCAGCCGATGGGATCGTAGGCTTCCGGTTCGCCGTGCGTAAAGTAAATAATGGCAATATGGCCGTCGCCGGGATCGCCTTTGGCTCGGGTCAGTTGCGGTACAGGCCGGGGATCTTCTCTGGATAAAAAGGCCTGGGTCATGATGGCGTATCCGGCTAGAAATAGGACCACGGTGAGCAGAAGGGCCAGGGGGAGTTGTCGGTTGGCAAATCCTTTAGCCAACACCACCAGAATGGCAAAGGCAAGGACACAGGTAAAAACAAGATACAGGCTCATCTGAAGGGGATGAACCGTTAAATATTTGAGCAAAGTAACCCCCAACAGAAAAGAAAGTACGGCCAGCAGCACCCAGTTAACAATGTTCATTTGAAATCCTCCTCTAATTCAAATTTATTCGTACTGAATAGCCTCCAAAATATTGATCCGTGCCGCCCGGCGGGCCGGTAGAATGGCGGCCAATTGCGAAACCACCAGGGCAATAAATAACCCCACAATAATGGCTCGCGCCGACATCACGTAGGTCAACTTGTAGCCCGACATCGCGTTCATGGCCAGCAAAAAGATGCGCGACAAAATCACGCCCAGCACCAACCCCAATATCCCGCCGATCAAGCCCAACAGACCCGCCTCGGCCAGGATCATCTGCACCACCTGCCAGCGGGTCATGCCGACTCCCCGCAGCATACCAATTTCTCGTGTCCGCTCCATCACATTCATGGTCAGCGTGTTGACCACGCCCAGCGCGGCCACCATCATGGCAATCAAGGCCAGCACATCGAACATGCTGTTGGATTGATCCATCAGTTGGAAAATCCGCCGTTTGAGGTCGGCATTCGACTCGATAGTTAAATGATCGCGCTGGCCGTAAAGTGTATCAATGCGGTCTTGCACCTCCAAAATAGTATACCCATCTTCCACTTTGAGTTGGTAAGCGTTGGCATCTCTAATGCGAAAATAGCGGCGCATATCGTTCCACGAGCCTTCAATCACCAGCCCCTGGTTGTAAAAATCAACCACAATACCGGCAATCTCAAAATCGCGGATACCGCTTTTGGTGCGCAGCCGAATGGTATCGCCCTCTTGCAGGTTGTGTTTTTCGGCCAGCACGCTGGAGATAAATACGGCATCACCCGCGGCCAGCCGGTTGACGGCCTGCTCGCCGTCCGTTTGGCTGTCGCTGAAAACAAAGTTAGTGACCTGGGTGTACGAGGCCGGATCAATGGCCATAAAACTGAGGACGTCGTCACTGCCGTCGGGCCGGTCCCATTTCACGTCAAAATAGCGCACCGGCGTGATGGCGGCCACGCCCTCCACGGCCTCCAGCCGGTGCTGGACATCGTCAAACATCGCTACCGAAGAGTTCACATACAGATCGCCGCCAATGTAGGCTTCCATCCAGCCTTCCAGGTCAAATTTAAAAGAGTCGGTCATGCCGCGCACAATGAGGATCATAGCTACGCCGATCATCAACGCGGCGACGGTGAGGGTGGTGCGCAGTTTGGCCCGCTGCACATTACTGCTGCCCAAACGGCCGCTGTTGCCGTAAATCCGGCGCACCACCGGACGGGTAACGCGCTCCCACAACTCCACGCTGGCCGGGATGATCAGGGTGGCGCCAAAAAAGAGCGAAAATACGGTGAGGCTGCCTAAGCGAAATTGCACGTCAAATGGGAAGGGGTTCCAGATGAGGATCAGGGTTGAAAGCAGCAATAGTCCGGCTCCCAGTTTCCAACCTTGCCGGATGAACCAGCCTTCGCGGGCGGTGCCGCGGATGCGCAAAGCGGCCAGGGGCGAGATGCGTCCCGCCTGCCACGCCGGAATGGTGGCTGCCAGCAGTGTGACCACAATGCCCACCGCCACGCTGGTTGCCAGGATGTCCGGGGGGATTTTGATCTCGCCAAACTCCTGGCCCAGGGTGATCTCCATCATTCGGGTCAAGCCCCGGGCCATAAAAATGCCCAGGCCAACCCCCAGAGTCGATCCCACCACACCCAGGATAATGGCCTCGGCCACCACCTGCGTGATTACCTGCTGGCGGGTCATCCCGATGGTGCGCAACATGCCCCACTCGCGGGTGCGCTCAACCACCGTCATGGTGAAGGCATTGTAAATGAGAAACGCGCCAACAAATAGGGCAATGCCGCTTAAAAAGTTCAAGCCAATTTGATAATTACCCAGCATCTGGGTCATCCGTTTGCCCTGCGCAGCCGGGTAAACTACCGAGAAATCTTCGCCCAGCCGGTTTTGCAGGTTTGCTTTGAGGGCCTCAAGTTGGGCGCTGCTGCTGTGGCCGGCAGTGGCCACAATGTCAATTTGATCAAGGTCATCAATTCGATTAAAAAGTTTTTGCCCCGTGCGCAGCGGGATGATGCCAAAAGCCCCATTGTTCAACTGGCCCGGCCCCTCTTTGGCCATAAAACCGATCACCCGCAGTTTTTCAATCCCGTTGGGGGTGATGATCTCAACGCGGTCTTTCAAACGGATGTCGTTATCTTCGGCAAAATTCTCCACCAGAACGACTTCGTAGGCGTTGGGATCGTCGGTGGGTAAAAAGTCGCCGATGACCATGGTGTATTCGCGGGCTTCGGGATCAAGCAGAGCGTCAATACCGTAGAGGGTCAGCCCGCCCATGCTGGCCCCAAAAAAAGTCAGTTCCATTTCCGAGGGCGCGTCGCTGGCCAGCATCGTTTTTATTTGCAGCGAGGGGATGGCGTGGGCAATGCCGTTTACATTGGAGATCCGCCGCAGCGTCCGTTCCGAAAAGCCTTGGGCGCTGGTATCGGCGTTAGTGATGATGAGGTTGCTGTTGCCGGAGGTACCTTTGAATAACTCGGTGATCGACTCGAGGGCGGTGAGGTTGGTAATGCCGATGGCCAGAATTCCGGCCACGCCTAGCACAATGCCAAACGTGCTGAGCAAGGTTCGCAGCGGGCGGGTTCGAACGGAGCGAAGGGTCAGGATACGGGCCAGGCGCATGATCAACCCCCTATATTTCCAGCGACTCCATCATCTTCATGATGATGTGGCGGCGGTCAGCTATGTCGCTATTTTGGTCGAGTATGATCTGTTTGATGATGTTGCCGTCTTGCAAAAATACCACCCGGTCGGCAAAGGCGGCGGCCCGGGCATCGTGGGTGACCACAATGGTGGCCTGGTTCAATTCGTCGCAGGAGCGGCGCAGTAGTTCCATAATGGCGTTGCCGGTTCTTGAGTCGAGGTTGCCGGTGGGTTCGTCGGCCAGCACAATGGCCGGTTCGGTGAGCAGCGCCCGGGCCAGGGCCACGCGCTGCTGCTCGCCGCCGGAGAGTTGGTCGGGCTTGTGGTCGCGGCGTTCGGCCAGGCCGACCAGTTTGAGCAGGTCGGTGAGTCGGTCGTCGTAATCGCGCGGGTTTTTGCCGTCGATGATGATGGGCAGGGCAATGTTTTCTTCGGCGCTGAGAGTGGGCAGGAGATTGAAAAACTGGAACACAAAGCCCACGTTGTGCCGGCGGGCCAGGGTGATCTGGTTATCGTTTAAGATTGATAGTTTTTGACCACCCAGAATTACTTCGCCGTCGGAGGGTTGGTCCAGCCCGCCCAGCAGATGCAGCAGGGTTGACTTGCCGCTGCCCGACGGCCCCATAATGGCCACAAACTCGCCTTGCTCAATAACAAAGTCCACGCCGTCCAGCGCGTCAACCTGGTGTTCGCCCAGTTGGTATCGTTTACGAAGTTGTTGCGCTTCCAGAACTGCCATAAGAGTCTCCTGAATTATGAATAAGAATTTCGCCTTTGTAGCCGTCGATGGTGACCTGGGTGTGGTCGGCCAAGCGGGTGGCCTCGGCCACCGAAACCACCGCCGGGATATTATACTCGCGGGCAATAATTGAGCTGTGCGACAGCATGCCGCCCGATTCGGAAATAACGGCCCCGGCTTTGGCAAACAACGGTGTCCAGCCCACGTCGGAGTAGGGCACTACCAGCACGTCGCCGTTTTCCAGTTTGGCAAAATCGTTGATGCCACGAACCACTTTTACCGGGCCGGAGTAGTAGCCTCTGGAGGTGGGCGTGCCGGTAAGTTTGCTGTCGGAGGGCAGGTCGACCGACGGGGTGTCATCGCCGTAAATGATGCCGGGCAGCACAATATCGCGGAAGTTTTCCATTTCGTGTTTGCGCGCCGCTATCCATTGTTGATAGCGCGGGGTCAGTTCTTTGCGGGTAATCAGTTCCCTGACCTCCTGGTGGTCGAGATAAAATATGTCGGTTGGGGCCTTGAGTATCTCTTGTTGGGTTAACCGTTGTCCCAGCGCCAAAAAGTAATCCCGAAACAGGCCATAGCCGTAAGTGTAGATAAAATTGATACGCTCCCGGTAGAGCCTGAATTGCCGCGCCCGGCGGTAAAGCGTGTTCAGCCAGCGGCGGCGAAGGCCGGATACCGGAAAATCGGCCGGGTTAATTGGCTCTGTTGCGGCTTCTTCAATATGGGTATAGGACGGAAGCAGTTGCAGGATCAGAGCCGGATTTTCTCGCCAGGGGGCTACCGAAAAATCGTTGCCGGAGTCGCTCAAGTGCCCAAAGTGATCGATAAAATCGGCAATACCTTGCTGGAAATCTTCAAGGTTCGGTAGTTGTTGAAGTTCCTGATAAGTGCCGGCAAGAATTTTTTCCCGAGTGTTTTCATTAATCTCAGCGAATTGTTGCCCCAGCAACTTTAGGGACATAGTGGGGTCAACCCTTGCAAATTCAGTCATACCTCGAGTCAGGTCGAGACTTTCAAAATCAAGGCCCTGTTTTTTGAATTGGCTGCGAAGCAAACCATTGTAAATGTGCATTAACAGGGGGCCAACAATATTGTAGTAGGCGGCCTGTTGCGTTAGCCCAAACAGGCGATCAATGGTGTTGAGCAACTCTTGTTCACTTAAATCCGGCGACGGTTCAAGAGAAAACGCTTTGAATTCTGCTTCAATGACGGGGAGAAAAGCATCAATCTTGCGGCTGAACGTCCATTTATCCAACAAAAACCTTAGGATGCGTGGCGTCAATTTTAACATGGTGGCATTGGGTTTAAATTTTGGCTTTTCGGTTTTGTCGCCGCCCAGCCCCATCATAATTTCCAGCGATTCGCGCGGCATGCCCAGACTTTCAAAAATTTGGCCCAGCGCGCCCATATTGTAGTAGGCCCGGTAGTAGAACGATTTGGCCAGGCGTTGAGGGTCAATATCATTCTTGCCGATGATCTCGGTGAGTATTTTGACCCACGCGCCGTTGACCAGCGGAATATTAATGGACCAGACCAGGGGTTTGATCATGCCGGGCAATTGCTCTTTGGCAATGGCATTGGAGTAAACGTTCACGTGTTTGATCGAGGTGATCTCTCTGATTTGTACCCAGTGGAGAGCTTGCCCGTCGTACACCCATTCCAGGTCAACGTCTTTGTTAAAAGTTTTGGCAATGGTTTGGGTTTGGCTGACAACTTGCTGGATGAGGTCGGCGTCAATGGGGCATTCTTCAGGCAGGGATATCCATTTGTCCCATTTGTAAACCCAGCGATAGGGGGTAACGCCCTCCTGCACCAACGCTTCACCGCAGCCTTCAACCGCCTCTACCACTACTTCGTCCATGCCGGTCATTGGGTTTTTGCTAAAGGATACACCGGAGCAAACCGGCTCAACCATCTCCTGCACCATCACCGCCATTTTTAATTCTTGGGGATCGCGTGAGATGCGGGCGAGGTAGGTTTGCACATGGTCGGCGTGGGTTGTTTCCCAGATTTCGCCAATCGATTGCACAATATTGTTGAGCGAGCGCACGTTGAGAATGCTTTTGAACTGCCCGGCAAACGAGTGTTCCAGACTATCTTCGATGTTGGCCGACGAGCGTACGGCATAACACTGCGCCCCGTCAAGCCGCTGGGCCAGTTCTGTTTTCAGGTGATCCATAATGGCAACTTCCCCTTGGCGGTACTGCACAAATGCATCCCAGGTGCAGACATGCGTTTGGGGAACTGGGAACCCTTTGCGCATGAGGTCGCGCAGATTTTTGGCCTTATTGCCCACCGACGCTGGTAAGCGGGGCTGGTTTAGGTCAACTATATAACGCATCTGGCCCATAAAGTTACTCCTTTTGCTCCCTTGTTGCCGGTTGTTGGCGTTGCTCCTGCCAAACCTCCCACCAGCCGGGGATCACGTCTTCGTGGCCGTACCACGGCCCGCCAAAACCACTAAAATGGCTCACGCTGTCGAGAACTATCTGATAAGCGCCGTTTAACAAAGCGGATTGGATGGGGACCAGGCCATCGCCCCAAACATCGCCTTGGCCCGCAATTTCTTTGTATGTTTTGTAAGCCCATCGTTCTCGCAATGAACCGTTACTGTTGCCCTGTTGCATGCGCCCGGCCACGGCCACATAATTCACTTGGGGAGCAAAGTAAGCGCCCGGATACCGTTTTTCAATCCGGCGCGAGGTGTGGCCGCCGCGAGTCCGGCCGCCCCGGTTGTAGTGCGGGCTGCCCAGGGTGATAAGGTCGCTGACAACGTTCAGCCCCCGGTAGGCGTGGCCCATAAAAGGATGCGGGCTGAGGTAAAGCCGGGCAAATACACCGCCGACGCTGTGACCGATCAAAGTCACTTTGCCGGTGTCCGAACGTTCGGCGGCAGTTTTTACCGTTTGCTCAAGTTTGCGCAGTAAATGCGGCCAGCCCAATGAGGTAATGGTGGGCAGCCAATCGTGCCCCATCACGTCAACAACAAATACCGGCTGGCCGGTAATGCGTTGCAGCGCATCACGCATATCCCAGTAGAGCATAGTGAAACTCATAAAACCGCCAAAAATCACAATGGGCTGTGTAGTTGAGGGAGTGGATTGCAGCGTTTTGTCCATAGATATTGGATAGGGTGGCTACGTTTCCTTCTTTTCCACTTTTTTATTCAGGCCCAACTTGTCAGCCAGTTTGATCATGTGGCGCATATCGGTGGTTTGTAAGGCGGCGGCCAGATTTACCTTGCCTTCACGTTTAAATTTGAAGTACTGTTTCAGGTCGGGCAGCATGGCTACCAGAAACAGGATATTGACAATGACGGCATACGCCAGGTAGGCCATATCATACGTGCGGAACCACAGCCAGGGGATCAGCAGCCACATCCCGGCCATGTAAGCCAGAAGTACATCTCGAAAAATGATCAGCCCCAGCACCATCCCCAGCAAACTGGTAATGGGAATGGCGATCCAGTCGATAACCACCAATCCCCCAAATACCGCCGAAAATCCACGCCCGCCTTTAAAGCGGTAATAAATGGGCCAGTTATGACCTACCACACCCATCGTGGCGACAATGAGAAAATAGTAGCTTTCGGGAAACCACCATTTGAAGGCCAGCACCGGCAGGGCAACTTTAAGCATATCGATAATGGTGGTCAGACATCCATATTTTGGCCCGACTCGCAGCGAGATACTGGTGGCGCTGGCCGCGGTCATGGTAAATTTTTCATCACTGCCGGGTACGGCTAACTCGGTTCGGCTAATGTCTTCTTGCGGCGCAACAAATCTGCCAATTATTCGTGCTGCCGAAATGGAACCAAAAAGATACCCAATTAGCGCGGCAACAAAAGCAATGAGTAAACCCATGAAACACCCTCTTTTGATTTTTTTAGTAATGAAAAAGAAACTTCTACAGGTAAAGCAGTTGGAACTATCGTTAAAAGCGGATATATCTGAAAAGGGTGCTAATTAATTTGGATAAATCAATTACCTGACGCCTCTGCTGCTCAATTCTACCTCGGCCCTTAGATTTTGGAAAGTGACAAAGTTCACCTTAAATTGAGCAGGCTTCGCTTCGCTTTGCTTACAAAATTGTAAGCCATTTGTTACAACCTCGCCAGCCGGATAAAATAATGTTAACTCCTCATGGTGAAAAAGAGATGAATGTACAAGTCGAAATAGGGGATAGTCTTGAAATTGCCTTGAGCATCGTCGAAGGGGCGCTACTAAGAAACTGCCGGTAGGCCAGGAGGTCTGTGGGGTCCTCCCCATTAGTTTCTTTTCCAATTGAATAAGGCTCCGGCCTTAATGAAAAACCCGCAGAGCAACATGCAACGAACCGTGTAAGTTTTAATTACAACAAATATCAATGGAGGTACGGATGATTTTTCCAAATGTATCAGGTTCCAATTTGCAGCGAAACAAAATAAACTTGCCCCATGATTTTGAAGGGGCGTTAAATGTGGTGTTGGTTGCTTTTCAACAGTGGCAGCAAAGCCATATTGATACCTGGCTGCCTTTTGTGGAAAAACTGGAACAAGATTTTCCAGAACTACGTTATTACGAAGTGCCGGTCATTCGCCGGATGAATGTTCTGAGCCGGACCTTTATCAACGAGGGAATGCGGGCGGGTATTCCCAATAAAAAAGCGCGAGAACGGACTGTTACGCTATACCTGGACAAAGCCAACTTCCGCCAAGCTCTGGGGATACCGCACGAACAAAACATTTATGTGCTGCTACTTGACCAACAGGGCCAGGTATTATGGAAGAGAGAGGGTGAATTTACGAATGAAGCAGGTGAGGCGTTAAAAGCCGCCATTGAGGACAGCCGTCCGGCAGGCAACTTCACGGATGAAGCCGGAGTTTAGGGCTAAGGATTTAATAACATCCGCATCTTAGAGATAAATTCCTCTGGAAATCAATTTGATTTGGGGAAGTTATTTAATACTCAATCCTTAATTGCTCCTTTCCGCAGCGCGGGGTACAATCCGGCATCATAACAATGTAAGAGGATAATCGATGGAAACGTTACTCGAAGAAGACCGTCACTGGTGGTAGTGGTCACAATCAACATGCTGGGTTGATTGTGAGCGCCCGGTTAGTGCTTTGAATTTGCCAAAGCCAGTCTAACC